>CAXBMT010000214.1:0-4394 GCA_963976925.1 uncultured Bdellovibrionales bacterium | reverse complement strand
AAAGATACGAGAAGAAGCAGAAACTTCATGGTTATGACCAGCACCAACAGTTAAAGTTGTGTTTTCAACTTCAGTTCTTACTGCAGCAACATTTTGCTCGAAACCAGTTTTGTCGTAATCAGCGTAGAACGTATAATCCATCCAGTCATAAGAAAGACCAGCGTTGATTCCTGTGTCAGCTTCAAATCTGTCAGCTGCAAGTGTTGCACCTTTAGATTCGTCACTTAGACCAATGTTTACGTAACCTTCTAGAGCACCTTTTTCAACACCAAGTCCGATAGCAAGACTGTCATTTTCTCTCTTAATTGCACCAGCACCAGCTGCTTGAGCTTCAGATGAAGAGTAACCAACGTTTACACCCCATTTAACACCCATATCGCCACCAAAGAAAAGATCGATTTTATTGTCGTTCTTAACAAAGTTAGCATCAGCTTTATTTCTTGCAGTGTTTTGGCTGTCGATATCTGAACCAAGGTAAACACCGTAGTTAAACTGACCAGCTGAACGGAAGAATCCACCCTCAGCACTTGGTGCAGTTGCAGAATCCTGAGTAGCTGCCGCAGTACCCCATTCAGTAACGATATAATTAGTCATGTCGTTAACTTTAGAAGCGTTACGGAAAACGTTACGAGAATCTTGGGTGAAGAACGATCCACGATCATCTACTTGTCCAAGAGCATTCATACGAGCTTTTGTCGCGAATGCGCTAGTTGATAGGACGGCTAGTCCAGCTGCGATAGCAATGTGCTTTTTCATTAATCTTCTCCTTGAAAAAGATCTGATTACATATGTAATCGATTTTCCTTATTGGAACTGTAAAATTTTAATCAGCTTTGATTTTCAGAAGGTATGGGATATTTGTCAACAACTAACCGACTAGAAATTTTATGATTTTTGGCAGTTTGCGTTCTTTATTCATATTGGCAATCATTTAAAACTCACAACAAATGTAATCTTCGAAGCTGCCCCGACGTGCATTAATCTCTCAAACTCCTTCCTATAAGACTTCTTAATGAGATCAAATTTGCCCCCACCAAGCGAGTCAAAGAGATATCGTCAATTAATGAACACCAAAGATTATTCATAAAAAATAAAAATATTTTTTTAAAATAATTATAAATATTGAGTTTTAAAGGGGAGAAATACTCCAACTAAAATGATCGACTTATCGATTTAACTAGTTTTCTGAGTATATTTTAAGACCGCGCATAAGATGAGAGACGTCACTTTGATCGATTAAGCTTGCTCCTTGCTCACCAACAAAGATTAAATTCTTAAGTTCATGCATGAATTTTTGAAAACCAGCATCGTCATTTTTAGAATTCACACTAGTTGGCATAAGGGCAAGGTATTCATCCTTAGAAAACTTACTAGCTTCTGGACAAATTTTTTCCAGGTTTCTCTTATAAAGACGAATCTTTTTTGAAAGTTCTTCTTCACTGGTTTGATCTGGTTCAATAAAGCTCGTCATGCGTGCTTCTTGAAGATTCTCTTTAAGCGCAACGAATTCAACCACGGCATGGCCCCACTCATGAGTATAGCTATAAGGGACAAAGATTGTATCTGTTCTATCCATCACAGGTTTTTCAAAAGTCCAATGATGATAAAGTGTAGCCGGCGTTTGAGTCGCTTCACACCATTCAATAAATTCAGAAGAAAGCTCTGACTTATTAGAAATAAGATTTAAGAATTCAGCTGGGCCTTTAGAAAAATAGAGATGTTCACACTCATAAGTCACGCCACTATGACACTCAATTGCCCACTGAGAATTTTCAACTAAATCTTCTGACTGGATTTTATGAATAGCTTTAATTTTTTCTTCAAGTGCAGGAAGCTTTGAATACAGATCGCCGTCTTTAATAAAAGGAAAGAGTTCCTCTAAATCAAGTTCAACTCTTGGATCAATATAAAAGTTTTCACCCCAAAGAAGTGTTTCCGGCTTACTTCTTCCACCAAACTTTTTAAACTTCCCTTCTTTAATAAATCTGGCCACGCGGTCGTATTCAGTTTTAATAATATTAGGATAAAGCTCTTTTATAGCAGCAATATTAGCTTCGCCTCTTAGAGTCGAAGCTCCTTTAGGCAGTATATCTTTCGTCGTGAACTTTTTTTCAACCAGTAGTGAGACTTCTTCAGGGAATTTTCCTAAAAGTTTTTGAGTGTGAGCAACAGCAAAAAGATCCTCTCCAATAACAAGATGGCGAATAAACTTCTTGTTAACGACGACGGTATTTTCTTTTTTCAATGTTCTTAAAACTGAATACGACACTTATTCTCCGCTGTAGTTGAGAGGCTAAGTCTACCTATTTATAAATTGCTTTAAAAGCTCTTATAGTGATGAGAACTCAAGTAGTTGTGAAGATTTTAAGTATCTCAATGCGTTATTAATTTAACTAAAAACTGACACGCGGCCCTAAGTTCTAGAATAGACTTTCAAAAAATAAATCAGGAGAACGAATTGAAATTTTTATTATTTAGTATTGCCCTGGCTTCAGTGGGTTGCTCACACAACTCCCACGTCTCTAGTCATCATAAACTCAAAGAGGTTATTAACTCTCCTTCAAGGACAGCTGATTATAAAACTCGTGATGTTTATCGCCACCCACTTGAAACTCTAGAGTTCTTTGAAATTAAGTCCCATCATAATGTTGTTGAGATTTCACCAGGCGGCGGATGGTACACAGAAATTTTGGCGCCTTTAGTAAAAGATGATGGAAAGCTCTCTTTAACGATCTTTGATGACAATTCACCAAAAGATTATAAACAACGTCTCAATAAAAAAATTAAAACCAACTTTCCAATATTGAGCTACGTCAATTTTGATGAGCCTAACTATCAAGGTCCCATCGGACCCGATAATTCAGCCGATAGAGTTTTAACTTTTAGAAATGTTCATAACTGGATGAAAGCCGGTAAGTTAAAACAAGTGCTCGCTAGCTTTAATAAAGTCCTAAAGCCTGGTGGAATTTTAGGGATTGTTGAACATAGAGCTAATAATAAAACTAAACAGGATCCAAAAGCTCTTAGTGGTTACGTTCGTGAAGACTATTTAATCCAACAAGTGGAAGCTGCTGGCTTTGAGTTTGTTGCTAAGTCCGAAATTAATGCCAATTATCTGGATACTGCCAGTCATCCTGAAGGAGTTTGGACACTTCCACCAAGCCTTAGGCTGAAAGAAAAGAATAAGTATAAATATTTAGCGATTGGAGAAAGTGATCGCATGACTTTAAAGTTTAGAAAGAAATAAAAAAACCGGGCTAGACCCGGTTTTCTTTTTATTCGATTGCTAGTCTATCGCCGGCCCTAATCATTCTGCCCTTAAGCAGGCTGTAGTTGGTAGCGATAATAGTATCCATTGGAACCCCTACACGTCTTGAAACACTCCAAAGAGAGTCTCCTTTTTTAACTGTGTAATAGCGAGATGGATTCTTGATGGCCTTACCACGACGAAGTGCCGTCTTAATATGAGATCTGTACTTACGTCTTCTAATAACACTACGTCTCGGCTTTTCATAAAGATCAGCATACATATTGTCTTTAATGTTTTGACCTTGCTTAAACGGTAAATAAACAACAGTACCGCGCTTTAAGTTTTGTTTTGGATTAACTCCAGCATTAAGAGCTTCAAGAACCTTAATGTCTTTGATTTTAAACTTTCTAGCTACATCTCTAAGATCACTTCTAGACGATCTCATTTTGTATTCCATGAAAGCCGTTGCCGTGTAGTCTTGAGCTTTACAGCAGTCATTCCATGCCGTTGCCTTTCCAGTTGGAATTCTAAGCTTATAAATTTCAACATTTGGTGGAGTAAACCAACGCATAATCTCTGGGTTTAAGCGCTGAATTTCTTCAAGTTCAATTCCAAGTGCTTGTGAGATGGCAAATAGATCTTGTCCGCCTTTAACGTCAATTTCATCAAAGTCGAGTTCTTCATGAAAATCGATATCTTCAAAACCAAAACTTTTTAAGTTCTTTCCAATAATAGCGAGGGCCATAATTTTAGGAACATAGTTTTTTGTTTCTGGTTTTAAGTATCTTCCCTTAGTGATATCCCAAAAGTTTTCAGTCTTATACATACGAATAGCGCGGCCCATTTTGCCTTCACCAGCGTTATAAGAAGCCGCTGCAAGCTCCCATGAACCAAACTGATCATAGAGTTTTTTAAGATATTTTGTTGCGCCCACAGTTGCTTTAATTGGGTCATATCTTTCATCAACATACCAATCGATATGAAGATCATAGCGCTTTCCTGTAAATGGCATGAACTGCCAAGGACCTACAGCGCGTGCCCAACTTTTAGCTCTTGAATTAAACCCACTCTCCGCCATAGCAAGAAAGATAAGATCACGAGGAAGACCCTGATCTTCTAGAATTGCTCCCATCACTGGAGCATA
>CAXBMT010000213.1:0-4402 GCA_963976925.1 uncultured Bdellovibrionales bacterium | reverse complement strand
CTAAAGCATCTAAAATTATCGCAGTTGATATCAATGAAGATAAATTTGATATGGCAAAAAAACTAGGAGCAACAGACTTTGTTAATCCTAAGAAGTTCGATAAACCAATTCAAGAAGTCATTGTTGAAATGACCGAAGGTGGAGTTGATTACTCTTTTGAATGTGTTGGAAACGTTGAACTGATGCGTTCGGCACTTGAGTGCGCTCATAAAGGCTGGGGCGAATCAATTATCATCGGTGTTGCTGGTGCCGGTCAAGAAATCAAAACTCGTCCATTTCAGCTAGTAACTGGAAGAGTCTGGCGCGGATCAGCCTTTGGTGGAGTTAAAGGAAGAACTGAACTTCCTGGCTATGTTGATCAGTATATGTCAGGGAAGATTAATCTTGATGATATGGTGACATTTAAAATGCCGCTTTCTGATATTAATAAGGCGTTCGATGTTATGCATAAGGGTGAGAGCATTAGAACTGTTATCGATTTCACGATGGAATAAATGATGAAAATTGAACTGAATAAAGAGCATGCAAGTTTTAGTGGGTTATCGAGTTTTTATACTCATGATTCTTTGGTGACTAAAACCAAAATGAACTTTTCAGTTCTTTTTCCTAATAAAGAAAAGAAGGCGAAAAACTGTATCATTTGGTTGTCAGGTCTTACGTGTAATGAGGAAAACTTTATTACTAAAGCTGGCGCGCAAAATTATATCGATCAATCCAGCACCCTTATTATATGTCCGGATACATCTCCACGTGGACTTGAGTTAAAAGATGAACATGAGAGTTGGGATTTCGGATCTGCTGCCAGCTTTTATATTAATGCCACTACACCTGGCTACCGAGATCATTATCAAATGGAAGACTATATCGTTAAGGAGTTAATTGATCTCGTTAAGACAAACTTTGGATGCGAGAAGTTTTCAATTACTGGTCACTCAATGGGTGGGCACGGTGCCTTAACTCTAGGACTTAAGTATCCTCAGCTTTTTAAAACAATTTCTGCTTTTTCACCTATCGTGAACCCGGTTAATTGTCCTTGGGGAAAAAAAGCATTTACTGGGTATCTGGGAGTTGATCAAACTGAGTGGGCTAAGCATGATGCGACAGAACTTCTAAAATCCGGATCGAAACATAAAAAAACGATTTTAATCGATCAGGGCACTAGTGATAATTTTTTAGAAAAAGAGCTGCTTACTGAAAATATCATTAAGGTGGCCAAGCAAATGAGTCAGTCCATAGAAGTGAACTACCGAGAATCATTCGATCACAGTTATTACTTCATAGCCTCATTTATAGAGAACCATATTAAACTTCATCAAAAGAATTTTTAGATCTTAGTGGTGTCCGTCATCGGCGATTTCATCATCGAAATCACGCGTTGCGATAATTAAAGAAACTGGCAATGAAGCCCAAATGACAACAAGTACAAGAGTTACAAAAACTTCAAAGCTCATAAAAACCTCACTATGAGTAAAAATAAGCCATTTTTAAGTGTTTTTCAAGCTCTCAGCTTGATGGCACTATTATGTCTAGAAACAAAGAAAGGATTCATGAATGGAAATCGCTAATAATAACCGTGTCATCACCATATCCTTGGTCATATTGGCCATTATAGCCTCTACTCATGCCCTTATTTATACCCAGGCAGTGCTCGTTCCCTTCGTCATTTCAGTCTTTATTTATTTAGCTTTAGTACCAGCTCTCTCATTTTTACAAAATAGACTTAAGGTCTCGCATAATTTAGCTGTAGGCATTATTGCCATAGGCTACTTGCTCTTGAGTGCACTCCTTATCTTAATCTTTGTGCAGTCATTTGAATCCATCCTAGGTCAAGCGGGTCTCTACAGAACTCGAGTGCTTGAACTCATGTCTAAATTAACTGAGACGGTTCCGGCCCTAGGATCTACTTTTGATATCAGCTCAATCAAAGATCAGTTTGCTCAGCTTCCTGTGCTTAAAATTTTAAAAGGTGTTACCGGTGATATTTTCGGATTACTTGGAAATTCTGCTTTAATTATCATCTTTACGATTTTTTTACTGCTTGGCGATCCAGCCACTGTTGAGAACACTTTTGTAAAAGAGTTTCAGGGAAAGGTTTCTAGGTACGTTGTAGCAAAGTTTTTTGTTTCAGCCTTAACTTCTACTGTAACAGCAGTCGTTTTGTTAAGCGTTGGTGCAGACTTAGCTTTATTGTTTGCTCTCGTGACGTTTCTTTTAAACTTTATTCCTAATATTGGATCACTTATTGCAATTGCTCTGCCTTTACCTGTTTTATTTTTGCAATTCGGTTTTACAGCACCTTTTTGGATAACGTTGATTATTTGTGGCATAGCTCAATTCGTTATCGGTAATGTACTTGAACCTAAAATGTTAGGGGACAGTTTAGATCTTCACCCTGTTGTTGTTTTACTCTTCTTAATGTTTTGGGGACTGGTATGGGGAGTTCCTGGAATGTTTTTGGCGGTACCCATCACTTCTCTTTTAAAGATTCTATTTTCAAGAATTGAAATTACAAAACCAATTGCCGAACTTTTGGCCGGAAGATTTTAGTCGATGATAATCTCTAGACTTGCTCCCACTCCAAACGGAGATATTCATTGGGGCAATTTGATGAATTTTATTTTGACTTGGGTTTTTATTAAGCAAAACAATGGTCAGTTAATTTTAAGATTTGATGATATTGATCAAGATCGTTGTGAATTAAAATACGCGAACCATACAAAAGAAATTTTAAACTTCTTAGGTATCGACTATGAAACAGAATGCTCTGGTCAATTGAGCAAGGTTTCTCACTATAAGTCTCTACTAAGTTCAATCCCTCACTATGTCTGCACTTGTTCAAGACAAGATATTTTTAAGCGCACTGGTAGCTATCACTATGATGGTTATTGTCGATCTGAAAATTTAGTGTACACGGCCCAAGCCAGTTCGATTCGTTTTTTAAGTATTGCTCCTGAGCGTGACTTTGTTTTATGGAGAAAAGAAGATTTACCGGCTTATCACTTAACATCCATCAAAGATGATATTGATATGAATATTACTCATGTCATAAGAGGTGAGGATCTTTTAGAGTCGAGTCAGATTCAAGTCGAAATTATGAAGCACCTATTAGTGGAAAATAAAATCCAATTTATTCATCACCAACTTCTACAAAATAAATCGGGAGAAAAACTTTCGAAGAGTAGGGATGATGGAGATATATATAAAAGACTTAAAGATGGATCAAGTGCGGCTGAGATCTTGTCTGAGCTTGCTCAAAAAATGAGCTTACCTAAAGGAGACTTCTCATCTCCTCAAGATTTCTTAAAATTAAATATAAATGACTTTCTAGTAGAGCGTCTCGATCGTATCTAGCGCTGCCACACCTTGCTCTTTTAAGCTTTGTAGGCTTCTATTTCTACGGTTGTTAAGTGGAATATCTCTTGGAGTTTCATGAGTAAGTGTGTGCCAGCCATGAAGACTTGCAAGTCTAATTCTTGCCATTCCAGGATTTCCTTCAGATAAGATGAAGTTAGCTGCTTGCCATGGATCTAGTGTACCCAACTCATCAATAAAGGTTTGCTGTGTTTCGTAGTATTCAAGGCCAAAAGTTCTTTTGCCGACACGATAGATAAAATCCTCATCAAAAGATCCGTGCATATCTAAAGTGATAACTGGGGTTAGGCCGCTTGATAAAACAACTTGATTCAGATGTTGATGGATGAACTGAATCTCATCTTTACTTTGTCTTGAGTCCTGTCCCCATACACGATTTAAGTCTCTTCTATTATTATTATAGCGAACACGATTTTCTGCTCCGTCAGGATTTACCATCGGGTATAGAACGAGTTGATACCCTTCAAGAGTCTTTGATCTTGAGAAAAACTCATTTACAAAGCCTTCAATGATCCAGTTGGCAGTTCCTTCATCTCCATGATGTCTTCCAAACATAACGATCAATTTTTTATTTGGGTCTAGTTCCTTTGGAAAGACGACTTTTAAATCTCTTCCATCCAGACTTTTACCTATGGTTTGGATTTGATAATTATTTGCTGTGAAAGTAGTTTGCTGTTCTTGTAAAAATTCTAAAACTCTAGCGTAGCGATAGTACTTAATATAGCGATCATCATAATCATCACTTTTCTCATCAATATGATTAATCTTTTGGAGGCTATATTGAATTGGTGACTTTAATTGCCCCAAAACTTCCTTTAATGGAAAAAATCTTCCGTCGTCATGTAGATCTATGAGCAAGTCAGATGTTTTAGTCATTTTTGTTAAATCATGACCACTGGCTTTGAATTCAACCACACAGGTTGACCACACACTTAGAGGAATAAAGAATAGCGATAGTAGAGTAATTAAGTTTTTCATAATAAGAATATAAACATAGAAAGAACGACATTGCCGGACATGATGGCCAATG
>CAXBMT010000212.1:0-4445 GCA_963976925.1 uncultured Bdellovibrionales bacterium | reverse complement strand
ACAAGTGCAGGAACTGTTATGATATTAGTATCTAAACTTCCATCTATATAGAGTTTTGCACCAGAAGCATTACCGCTTCCATCATAAGTTGCTAAAATGTGATGCCAAGCTCCATCAGTTATCTCATTTGCAGCAGTTCTAACAACACTACTTAATGTAGCATCTGTATTCCATATATACCAAGCTACTTTATTAGAGCTATCTAAAACTAATAACCAATTTCTATTAGCTCCCGATGTTGTATCTTCTGCAGCAATTACCCTATAAGCACCAGTTGCAGTTGTTTTAATATCAGTATCTGTTTTTACAAAACCGATACCAGCATATGGTTCAAAGATTAGAAGATTTGCACTGGCTAGAATATCAAAGCCGATCGAGCTTGTATCAACCGTAACATTACCATTAGCATCTGATCCAATCGCCTGGTTGAAAGATAGTTCTGCTGTTGATCCGTGAAGCTTGGCAGCTACAGCAACTGGCAAGAACGATAAAAACTCAGGAGTGTACTGGATAGCGTATGATGTACTTTTTAGAGTCACTCCGCTAGCCGTGACTTCGCTAAGAAGACCTAGCTCAAAAGTTACACCATAAGGAACACTCACGCGGCCAAGTAGGGCAGCATGTGGAAGATATGAAATATCTGTTGAAGGACTTGCTCTTTTAACAACTTTTTCAGTTTCAGGAGTTTGAGCAATCCCGCCTAAGACACCAACTTCAAAACCCCAAACGCTTCCAAGCGCTTTGGCCGGAGCAACTGATGTATGAACATAAGTGGCCGAGAACTCTTTTGAAATATCATCAGCTTCAGCTTGTGTTAACGAGCTAAATTGAGGGGAGTCAGCTTGTGCCTTAAATAGAGTAATAAAAATAAGAAAGAGTGATAGGACGATTTTTTTTGTTAAGTTCAAATTATTCTCCAGAGCTGTTTAGAGTATTTTAACTCTAAGCTCTGGAGATTAAGAGTCGGCAGCTTATGCCTTCTTTGAGCGTATTTTGATCAAAAGTGCTGGAAGAAGAGTCAGGTCAATGACGAGTGCGAAAACTAGAATCTGTGCGCATAGAATTCCAAAAGTTCTATTGGGAACAAACTCAGCAAAAGCGAAACTTCCAAATCCAGCGACAAGCAATATTGTTGTCACTACAAGTGCTTTACCTGTTATAGAGAAAGTCTTCTCGATTGAGTCAGGTATCTCAAGTCCTTGATCCCGATAATATTTGTAGTTAGCAATAAAGTGAATCGTGTCATCAACAGCAATCCCGAGACAAACCACGATAACCATACTGGTTCCAATATCAACATAGACATCCATTAACACCATGAGTGCGCCACCAAAGATCATAGGGAGAACATTCGGAAGCATGGCGATGCATGCAACTAGTGGATCCTTAAAGATGATTAAGATCAGTAAGCTTACAAAAAATAATGCCCCAATGAGTGACCAAAAGAAACTCTCAACAATAAGCTGATTGACTGCTGTATAGATTGGAAGATTTCCTCCTGCTCTTACCTTAAGTCCAAAATCTGGTGCTTTGTTAATAATACGATTAATCATTTCAGTACTTTCTGCAGAGGTTTCAATTTTCCATAAAAGCCTAAATCTGGTCTCTTTATTATCGAGTGAGATTTGATTATTTAGATCCATCCCTTGAGGAAGTCCCATTTGATAAAGAAATAGTAATCCGGCCACTTCTTCTTGAGTGTCAGGAATGACTTTTTTGGCTGGATTGTTCCCATTGAGAACTTTATTAAGTTCAGAAATAATCTGTGTGATGGATTTGGTGTGAGTGACCTCAGGTTGTGTTAATAGCCAGTTTTCAAAACTTTTCATTCTCTTTAAAAAGTCTGGGTCTTTTACTCCTTCGGCTTTTCCACTATCAACCACAATCTCTGCACCTCTTAGGCCATTAAGTTTTGTTGAGGAGAAGTCATAAGCGGCTCGAAGCGGAACATCGGTAGTAAAATATTTCAGGGGATCTGAGTTCACTTCATTTTTCGTCGAAAGATACAATGCACTTATTGATAGAAGCGTGAAAACTGTAATGATCACACCACTTCTACGCACAATGAGATTAGTTAAACCTCTGGCGCTTGAGTTCGCTTTATCTTGCTGATTAGATGAAACAAGACTTGAGATATTTTTAGATGAAACATCTTTAAAGCGGTGGTGAAACAAAGAAAGAGTTGAACCTACGAAAATATAGGTAAAGAGCCAAGCAATAAGAGTTCCGAAGCAAGAAAGTAACCCTAGATCGCGTACAGGTACAATTTCAGTAAATGAAATGGTTAGAAAGCTAACTGAGGTTGTAATACTGGTCATCAAAGTTGGTTTAAAGTTTTTATGAAGAGATTTAACCAGAGCTTCTTTAGGAGCATTGTCCTCACTCATAAAGTGGAAAAACGACATCATGATATGAACAGAGTCGGCTAGACAGATCGCTAGAAGAATTCCTGGAATAGCAGCCAGCATTGAATTGTAAACAATACCTGTCCACCCAAGGAGTCCGTAAGTAACACCAATACAGGCATAGCAAAGAAGCAGAGGCATCGCTACTGCGAGAGTGTTTCTAAAAAGCCAAATCAGGATAAGGATGATTGTTGCGAACATGAAAGGCATAATTCTAAAGTTGTCATCCTTAGCAACTTCTCTAAAGGATTCATTGGCTGTTGAATCTCCTAAAAGAAAAAGCTTAACTCCTGGAATATCACCTTGGTGCTTATTAATTAATTCTCTAGTTCCACGGACGATCTTTTCGTAGTCAGGATCATTTTCAAAGGCAGGCTTGAGAAATCCGAAAATTAGCGCGTAGGTTCCATCGTTTGAGACATAGTAATCAGGAATAACATCGTCATTTAAAGCACGTTTTTTTATATCATCTAGTTCTGTTTGTGAATAAGTGCTTTTTGTATCTCCCAGAAAAGGAGTAATGTTGAGATCATCTCCTTCAGCTCTAATGTCTGAATGGTTTGCCAAAGATTCAACTCTAAGAATATCTGGTACCTTCCACATTCCGTCCGTGAGATCATGGATAAGATTGAGTGTCTCGTTGTTAAAGACGCCCTTAGGGTTATAAAGACCAATGACACTTCTTTGATCGTTACCAAACTCTTTTTCAAATTCATTAAGATTAATAATTTGTTGATGATCTTTGGCAAACCACATTCGTGGAGTATAAGAAGACTCAATTTTTAAAGCACCGGGTAGGAGGGCTAAAACGATGACAGCAAATATTGCTAGAGACTGTTTGGGTTTATCTACGACAAAGCGAGAAAAACGTAAGCCGATGGAATTTTTGCTCATCTATAAGCCTTTATGAATTGTTTCATTTTCTTTGGTCAAGTATGCCTGAGGATAATTGACCTTTATTGTAGCAAAGCCTTGATCAAAATAGGAGGGGACATTTTAGTGAGTCTGTCTATCAGTCAAAGTTTTGAAGTTGATGTCAAAGAGTCGACAAGTTGTGAAGATTTTAAGTAGCTAAGTTTTCGTTTTGAAAGAGATTGTCAGCCTACTGTTAGCTTTATAAAAACGCTGTTAACTTCGTTCTAGCATTTAAAAAACTTGCAGCATCTTTCATTCCAAAGTTTTGACATCAATATATATTCTCTAGTGTTTTACTCCGGGTCATTTCGATCCCATGGCAAGATACCGTAATTGAAACCTTTCCAGAAATTTTGTTGTTAATTTGTGGTCATTCCGTGGGGGCAACTTGCCCCTATATGGCCATCGGGGCACCAAGAAGCCGTCTAAATCGCTATTTTAGCTTCAAAAAAGTTGGCATCGGGTGTGCAATATACTTAATCAAGAAGGATCCATGGATGGAACCGGATAGATCAAGGAAGATGAAAGATATAGCGGAGTTTGAGATGAAAAACGGAATTGTCATCAAAAGCTTACTGATCGCAGCAACGATCACCACAGTTTCCCTAGGAAGCAGTGTAGCTTTAGCGACAATGAAATTGACCACGCGGTGTGAAGATAATTTTGTTGGTCAAGTTCAGTCTGTTCAAGATTCTCAAGCTCCCCTTTCTGCCCTCGCCAAAGTTCAAGTGGAATTTCGTATTGAAGAAAGTAATGACGATTCAGCCTTGAAGGATTCGAAGTTGAAAACAATTACTGTTCTTAAAGACGGACCTCACAAATATCAAATTGGGCAAAAGTACAGTGTTGGATTAAATAATGGTTTCGTGTGTCACATGGAACGATTGAAAAGTTAAATTCAACATAAAAGATCACTTCGCTAGGATGGTGAGGTGAAACGGCTAGACAAGGATGTCGTATGCCAAAATCTTTTTTCCTATTTATTTGCTGCGTCTTCACGTTGTTAAAACCTTGCATAGGATTTGCTTGGGCTTTCACGGAAGATTTTAAACAAGGCTACTACTGGGGTTCTCTTCCTGTCAGTTTAGGGAAGTTTGTAGCGAACTCTAGTGATGGTGAATTGCT
>CAXBMT010000211.1:0-4447 GCA_963976925.1 uncultured Bdellovibrionales bacterium | reverse complement strand
AGAGCATCCTTTAAAGCCACCCATTGAAGCATTTCAAAGTCATATTCCTAGAATCATTAATTTTTGGGAAGTTCAACTTCAAGGAAAGTCCATCAAGGGCGAGACCTTTGACCTCATCAGTATTCACAAAAAACTTGGGATTCTTCCTGGTGAACTGGGACGCTGGTTAAAACTATTTAAGGATATCTTGAGCCAATATGATCAAGATGATGAGTTAATTGCGGTATGGAATCTAAAACTTCAGCACTTTGAAGAAATATTCAAAAGAAAGTTATTCTGAATCGATAAGTAAGGCTGGTCTTTTCCCATCAAAAACTTTTTGAACAAAGCTTTCAAGTACTGGTTCATTAGTAACATCATCAAATAACCAGTTGCCTGCATACCACTGATCAATTTGAAAAGCTGCATTTCTAGCTTGCTCTACTGTTTCGTATTGAATTGTCAGAAGCTCAACTTTTGAAACCAAGATTCTTTTACCACTACCGTCAATACATCCTGAGCCTGGATAGTTTTGACAAAGAATTCTCTTATCAGGATCAGTGATTGGAACCAGAACAATTGAAGGGTCTGCTTTTTGCGCTATAGACCACATTTCAGTTGGTGAGTAGGTCTTCTCTTCTTTAGAGCAAGAGCAGCTAGATAAGATAAGTGCCAGAAATAGTAAATATACGCTTTTCATCCCATAAGTTTAACATGAACTTTCTAAAGCATGTAAGTCTTTCACATAGGCAGGCCATATTAAATCCTTACTTATATAAGACGATCACTATCAATCACTTTAGAGAGGGAATCGATGAAAATTATTAGCCTACTAGCAATGATTATGAGCTTTTCAGTATTAGCTCAACCTTACCAAAACCGCGCTGAGCTTGAAGTTGAAGCGAAAAGACTTTCACTACAAATGAAAATTTTAGTTGATCGTAATGTTGATCGCCTTGATGAAAGAGATCTTACAAAACTTGTAAGAACACTTGAGCGCTCTAAGGACATCCTATTAGGCCGTGATACTGGTCCTGGCCCAGGTCCAGTACCTCCAATCCCTGCTCCAAGATTTACTTGTGACCGTGCTAGTGCGGCCGAGTATCAATCAACATTTATTAAAGTTAAAAACTTTGCTTATTCTAGCTCTGGCTTAGATATGAGTAGTGCTGGCGCGACTAACTTTGCACAAGACTGGGCCACTCGTTATAGCTGTTCTGACGCTGATCAATTTATTGCCATTTTTGGCCGTCTAAAGAATTTTGCATACTCTACTTCAGGTCTTGATATGAGTAGCGCTGCTTCTATCGATTATGCTCAACAAGGTATTAATAATCTTTGTGAGAACTATAACTTTGAAGCTGAGTACAAGAATCTTTACAACTTCGCTTACTCAACTTCAGGTCTAGATCTTTCATCTGCTGCAGCAAGAGACTACGCTAGACAAAGAGTTGAGCCACAAATGTTCCAATGTCGTCCATTTAATTTCTAATAGAGTTTTATTCTGAATATTAAAGCCCCGAGATTCGGGGCTTTTTTTATTTCTTTTTAGGCTGTTGTTTTTTATAACGAGGAGTTTTCTTAGTCGTTTTAACAACGTACTTCTTTTTCTCAGTCTTCTTCTTGCTAGCACTAGCAGCTTTCTTTCTAACTTGGGTAGCTTTCTTTTTGACTGCAATCTTCGCTCGTGTCTTATCACCTGCTATAGGATCAAGTTTTAAAAGAGTCTGTTCTGCAATTGATTTATTAATCTTAGAAATCAAGCCTTGATCTCTAGAGTTTACAAAGTTGAAGACACGACCTGGAACACCCGAGCGTCCAGTACGACCACAACGGTGAAGATAATAAACTGATTCAAATGGAAGGTCGTAGTTCAAGACCCAAACAACGCCCTTAACATCAATACCTCGAGCGGCAATATCGCTGGCCACTAAAGTTACGTTCTTATCTCGAAAGTCAGCGTTTTGCTTTTCACGATCTTTCTTGTCCATATCACCATGAAGTTTTGCGAAAGATCTTTTAGGAAACTTCTCAGACAAGTCTTTATGCACTTCTTCGACGGTCTCTTTTCTATTAACAAAGATAATGCCTTTCATACCACCCTGTTCTTTTAAAAAGAGCTCGAGCATATAAGGCTTCTCACCTTGGGAGCAGGTAATATTGAAGGTTTCAATATTAAGCTTAACTCCGTGAGCTCCTTCTATAACCAAATCTGTCAAAGGAGCGCCATTAAACACATCCATAGCAATTTGATTTAAATCAGCCGGTCTAGTTGCAGTGAAAAGAGCCAGCTGACAAGGTCCTTCAATTTTTTCATAGATTTTTTTAAGCTCTTTTCCAAATCCTAGATCGAGCATTTGATCGGCTTCATCAATGAAAAGCATTTTAACCTGCTTCATATTGAGATCACCTTTATCAATCGCTTGTCTGACTCTTGAAGGAGCTGCAACAAGAACGTCTAAGCCTGTTCTCATTTGCGTTGTTTTAGCTGATGAGTCTCCACCAGATAGGAGTCTTACTCTAAATTTAGCAAAATGTGAGATTCTCTTAAGAATACCAAAAACCTGTGAAGCAAGTTCTCGTGTTGGACAAAGGATGATGGCCGCTGGTGCTGAAGCGAGAGTTGGGTCAAAAGTTTTAGCAGCTTCTGCTTTTTTTAGTAATTCAACTAAAGGAAGGACATAAGCTAATGTCTTTCCTGTACCTGTTTGGGCAGTACATACGATTGACTCGCCTTTTAGTAGAACTGGTATGGCCTTACTTTGGACATCAGTTGGCTCTTTAAAACCTTCTTCTTTTATAAATTCTTGTAGTGGTTTTAAGCTAACCAGTTGATCAAAGCGAGCCATTTGGCGATCTCCAAAATATAGAACAAAAAAGGGGGCTTGAGCCCCCCAAGAGATTTACTATCACGCTTTGAGTTAAAAGAACAATCTGAAGTTTAAAGAATGTAGTGTTGAGACCTTGGTATCATTAATTTTAGATTTTAAGGGCTGTTTTAAGCTGTATTCAAGCTGCATCAACCAGAGTTTGAGCCTAGGCGTTAAAGTTAAATGCTCCTCATCCACCATCCCTCTGACTTGAAGACCAATTCTTTCATCCCAGACATGTGTGCCAAAGTCTAAGCCTCCATACGGCTGAGCATCTTGATTATAGCCAGAGCGCTTATAAGCGCCAGCAAATGGTCTTAGAGTGAAGGCTGAGAAATCATAGCGATAATCTCCATGCAATCTAAACAATGATTTGATCTCATAGTTGAGATCTCCAGCTTTTTCTTTGTTATCAGAAATTGTTGCAATCTTTAATTCTTCAACTGATGCCATGCCTCTGAGATTTCCGTTTCTATAACCAAGTTGGTAATCCATAACTGCAGCAATATTTGTATTCATCTCTTCGCCAAAGTCGATAGTATCTGAGCCTTTTGAAAGAGAGTCCGCGGTAACGATAACTTGAGTATCTGCTCTGCCCATACCGTAGAGGTTAATATTCCCAAAGAAATTTTCATTAACTTCATAATTAGTGTAAAAACCGACTTTAGCGTCAGCCTTAGCATAGGTTAAAACGTCAGGGACTGAAGTATCACTTGGGTAGTAATACTTATTAAGATAGGGAGCTGCTTCAGCTGCCACTGCAGGCGACTCGCCTTGAATCGCTTTGGCCACAATATCATCTCCAGCACTCATCGTTCCAAACTTTGAAACAATCAGATCTTTTAAGGTTGAAGATAAATCGCTACCAACATAGTTAAGAATGGTAGCCGCACTCAATTGAGTCGCTCTAACACCAAGGTTAACCATAAGGTTTACTCCAACTCTCAAATTCGGCACAAATTTAATATCAAATGCGCTAAATGAAGGAAGAGGTGCCCCAAGGTTTAGTCCAAAGCGGATTGTCTGCTCTGTATCTCTATATTTTCTAAGGAACGCCTGACCTGCTGCTAGCTTTTCAGAATCACTCCCCTGTGTTTTAGAGACATCGTTGGCATCATTATAAAAATCTAAAGCGTTGGTATTGAGACCTGCAGTGATATCAATAATAAAGTCATGACCGTAAGGGCGAAGCATATCTTCAACTTTAAATCGATCATCTAAAGTAATCGCTCTTTCTTTTACGTCATAGGTGCTTGCCTGAGCTTTGGCCAAAAACAAGACAGCGGTGACTAGTGCCAGATAACTTAACCAGCTCATGAAATGATTCTTCATTTTTCCTCACAAAGTATTCTGAATAAAATTTGATTGTTTTAAGCATAGTCGCAGAAAAAAGTTTCGCAAGGGCATCGCAAAGATTGCCAAAAACCTATGCAAAAGGGACAATATATTAAGATCTTAGCCAAATATTACTTTATTGGAGTACTAACACTTGAGCGAAAAAGTCAGTGTTTATTATCTAGAAGTTCACCATCCAGAGAATGGTAAGAAGAGCTACCAACAGTAATCTGGCCATCGATTTTGTATCTATTCTTACCATT
>CAXBMT010000210.1:0-4458 GCA_963976925.1 uncultured Bdellovibrionales bacterium | reverse complement strand
GTGAACTGGCGATTCGAACAACCCACGGAGGTGATAGTGGGTAAGCTGCAGGATCTAATAAAACTAATGCGCTTACTTTCTTCGGCTTAAATAAGGCAAAGTTCCAAGAAATATACCCACCAAGTGAGTTCCCAATTAATGTCGCTTCACTGATATTTAAAACTTTGAAGAGCTCTTCCATAAACTCATTATAAAACTGAGGTTGAAAATTTTCTTCCGTCACATTATCGGTTAGGCCAAAACCAGGTACATCAAAGCGGACAACACGGTAGTTCTTTTGAAGATCTTGCGCCCAGTGCTCCCAAGTATGTAATGAGTCTGAAATTCCATGGATCATAACGAGAGTCGGGTTATTCTTTGAGCCCTGATCTCTAATATGAACTCGCATTTTTGAAATAGTTACGAAAGATGATCCATCACTTTTTTTGGCGTAAATTGACTCTACTTCGGATCTAGGACGATCTGAAAAAACGCCACAACCCGCGCACAACAATATTAAAACTAAATGAATAGAGAAAAATTTCACTACTTTGCTTTTGCGGCCATACCGGTAGGGCGATACATAAAAGCGCTACCTCTGACTTGAGTGATTGTCTCTTCGATATCTTTTTTAGATTTTAGGTTCTTTTTAGCGTTGACCATCTTAAAGATTGCTTTGCCAATAGCTTTTCCCAATAGAGGAGGGACCGCATTACCAATTTGACGCCACTGTGAAGACAGAGGTCCAAAAAATACAAAATCATTTGGAAAGCTTTGTAATCTAGCTGCTTCACGTTGAGTTAAATAGCGAATCTCTTTTGGATGATAGTAGCTATGACGATGGGTCATAATAGTAGGACTTGGCTTTTGTCCATCAAGTCTAAAGTACTTAGTTTGACGAAAACGACCCTCACGAAGATTTTCCCAATCAACGCCGAGTCTTAAGGCTTTAGTTAGATACTTCATTTCATCTTTTTGATAGCGAATGCCACAGCCTTCAGGGATACGGGCTAAGCGTTTTTCATCTATTTTAGATGGAAGCTTTGCACTATCGAGGTCGTGATTATGAACTTTGCCTTTTTTATCTTTAATATCTTTAAGAGCCTGGGCAACAGTAACAACTGGTTTCTTTTTCTCACCGTGGGTGACGACAGGAAAGACAACATCACTTGTGACTTTGTTTCCGATAATGATTGTTCTACGGCGCATTTCAGGTACACCATACTCTTGCGCCGATAAAACGCGAACATCCATTTGATAGCCCATTTTATTAAAGCACTTCAAAATTGATTTTAAAGTCGCTTCATTCTTCTTTGCTAGCATTCCTGTTACGTTTTCAATAACAACAAAGTCAGGGTTTGTTTCCTTTACGATGCGAACAAACTGTTTAAAAAGTGTATTTCTAATGTCGTTAGGATCACCAAGACCAACAGTCGAAAAACCTTGGCAAGGAGGACCACCTACGACGGCGTGAATTTTTTTGTTATGGGTAAGTTTTTTAAGTTCTTGCTTAGTGAGCTTAGTCACATCACCACAATAGACTTCAGCTTTTTTATGATTATGAGCAAAGGTTTTCATAGCGTGCTTGTCAGCATCGATACCGAGCACACAAGTCATCCCGGCCATTTCCATGCCACATGAAAGGCCACCAGCACCAGCGAAGATATCAATGAAATTGAAGTCAGAATTTTTTGGCACAGATCCCTCGCAAGCCTTTTAATTTATTGTGTTTTAGTGGAGCGATGTTGTCAATGGAATGATTGATTAAGCTGCTTTCTTCTTCTTGTCCGTAGGACCACTTAATAAATTATCAAGATTCAAGAAAGTAATATTACCTTCGGGAACATCATTTCCATTGGCCAATTGAAGAAACTTGCTTTTAACTTTTCCAGATAACACCGGCTCTACATCATAAATTCCATTCGTACTCTGTAGGACCACTTTGTTAGCGTATGGCGTCCAAAGTTTTGGGTTCTCACTATCTAGTAAAACGGTTTGATTACGGCTAGCCGCCTGAAAACGTAAAGCATTAGTAAATACTTTTAAAGACTGATCATCTAAGTAGCGTTCTGGAGATTCTAGAAAAAGATAATCTGCTTTTTGCAAAAGCCCTTTAAAGAGAGCTGCCATCTTTTTTGTCTGAGTATCAACATCTCTAGGCAGCTCATCAAGTAGTGGAATTCTATTGTAGAAATCGATTAAGTGGTGATTGCTTGAGCGCTGTAAAAAAGACCTCATTTGAAAATCTTTAGTTTCAGATAATGAGTTTGGTATAGAGTCTAAATAGATATTCTCACGTAAGGAGAGGTTACTTATAAGAGGTCCCTCTGCTTCTATATAGGCAAAGCGGATCGGTCTTCTGGTTCCCTGAGAATTTAAAAAGTGCAAAAAGTGCTTAAGCCTGCAACCCTTTGAAGCGTTTTCAAATTTAAAAAGTAGAATATCGTTTTGTTCATAGTCTGCTGACATAATATTCTTGTCGGAGTTTATGTCTTTTAAATAAAGGTCTATGTTATAATAGGAAGGAATTACTCTATATAACCAATGTTGTTGGTCGGGTTTAATGAACGCTCAAACTGAAAAAGTCCTTATTGGTGTAACTGGACGAATGGATTCCGCAGTTGCCGCTTATTTGTTGAAAAAGCAGGGCTTTGATGTTCATGCAGTCGCAGTTCTTTTTCATGATCAAACAGTCAACGAGAATGACGAAAGCCTTAGGATTGATAAAGAAATCGTTCAATATGGTTTATCTGATTTAACTAAAGTTAAGAAGATTTTTGATCATTTAGAAATACCGTTCTATGCCGTCAACGCTCAAGACCAGTATTATGCTCAGGTTCATGATCCTGTTGTTGCTCATCGGCTCATGGGTAAAGCCTATAATGCTAAAGTTACGGCCACTAATTTATTATTTGAAATTCTTTGTCAAAAAGCTGAAGTGCTTAAAGCAAAATTTGTGGCGACTGGACATTATGCCAAGTTACAAAAAAATCAAAAAACGAAAGAGTCATCGCTTTTTTCTTCGCCCGACCTTTCCAGTGATCAGAGTTTTTTGCTGGCAGGACTTAGCTCAGAGCAATTAGGAAAGTTAACTCTACCTTTATCTGATATGAGAAAAGTAGAAACTGTTAAGATTGCAAAAATTATGACTGTTGATATGGAAGAATCTGTAAAACATACTAACGTTTTTGAACGTGTCACTTTAGGTGACGAGATAGAAGGCTTCATTCCTTCTAAGATGATCATTGAGGGAGAAGTTTATCTCAGACATGATGATAGTATGATTACTGAGCACAAAGGTGTTCATAACTTCTTTCTAGGTCAAGGCGCTGAGTCTGGACTAGATTTAAAGAAGACTGGCAATGAAAGAGATCTCGTTGTTGTTGAAATTAATCCAAAGTCCGGAAGCATTTATGTCGAAGAGCCAAAGCGACTTTATTTTACCCATGTGGCTCTAGCTTCGTGTAGTTTTGGTGGTGGATCAAATTCCGTCTTTCCCATTGATGTTCATGTTCAATTTAAAGAGTTTGGAGATCGTTATGTGGCCAAACTTTATTTCAAAAATAATAATACCTGTGTCTTAGATTTTAATACCCAACAAGTGGGGATGATTCCGATTGGAACATCAGCAGTCGTTTACTCTAAAGCCAGCGGTATTTCTCGTGTCGTCGCTAGTGGTGTCGTTCAAGATTGCTTTCATATGATAAAAGGTCATGCAAGAAGGTTTGCGCCCGTTACAGATGAAGAGAATGAAGAAATCGAACAATCTTTAAAAAATCAAATGGGCTTCTAATGTACTTAACTATTTTCGCGATTCTCTTTAATTTGCTGTTTCTAGCTCAAGTCAATGCCGATGAACTTGAGTATTCCATTAAAAAATACGAAAAAACTCCAAAGACCTTAAGCCAAGTTAATCGTCTAGCAATTAAGTATCAAAGAACAATGTTGATCAATAACTTTCATGAGATTTTAAGACAAGGAAGACCATCTAGGTTCTTTGGCTCTAGTGGTAATAAAAATGTACGTGAAAAGATTGTCTCTATGATCGACGCTGCTTCTCCCGAAAATAAGGCCCAGATTGAGGCATTTGATATTCAAACTGATGCTATTAAGAAAAGCTACTCTGATGATCTTGAAAACTACCTTAAGTCAGGAGTCTCTGCTGCCTCAGAAGAAGCTATTAACATGCGTCTTTTCACAGAGAGTATGCTCAATGTCTTAGACAAAACTAAAGGTGGTAAGGGGCATAATATTATTTGGGAAAAAAAGGGTTATCTTCAACCTGAGGAAGTTATCATTATAGGCGTAAATTACGATACCATCGCTCAAGACCCAAGCAAGTTTATCGTCTCTGGTATTGGAGAGATGCCTGGCGCAGATAACAATGCCTCTGGTGTTGCAGCAGCTCTTGCCATTGTTGAAGTCGCTTCACAGGTTAGTATTGGTAAAACTATTCGTGTTATCTTTTTTGATGGCGAA
>CAXBMT010000209.1:0-4475 GCA_963976925.1 uncultured Bdellovibrionales bacterium | reverse complement strand
TCATTTTCGTTCTGACAAAGGCACGCATGGTATTGTCTGGGTTGCAGCTGGGATGAGTTAAAGTTATGCGTAAATTCTTATCAGCGATAGTTGCTTTAAAACTTGCAAATGGATGAGCATGATTCCAGCTAACACCATTTTGAAAGGCCAAGAGTGTCCATGATAAAATATAGTCTTCCTCATCTAGTTCAATACGAATAGGGCTTTCTTCTCCAAAGCTTATATAGTCTTTATTATAGAAAACTATCTCCTCTACCTGATGATGAAGAAGGATGTTTTCAAGGAATGTCTGTCTTGAAATACAATGATACCAAGTATCCAGACTTTTTCTTAAGTCATCAGAACAATGAATTTCCAAATAACTTGTGACTCGATCGAGAATTTCTACAAAGCTAAGATGAACGGATTCATTTAAAAGTTTTTTAAATAATTTTTTAAATTCAAGCTCAAAACGCTTATCAACAATTTCATTCATAAACACGCTCAAGTTTTACTTTACCAATAATAATTTTTTCTTCTTGAAACTTTTCATTGCTTGAAAAAAGCGCTCCAAGCACAGGGATATCTCCCAGATATGGTAAAGATTTTTGATCAATTCCTTGATTGGAGTACTTTAATTGGAAAATACTGAGGTCTTGATCTAGCCTTATGAGAATTGAGGAACTTTTCTTATTGCCCGTAATCGCTCCTTCGTTCGCTGGAGCTGATAGTTCTATTTTATAATCGAGAATCGGACCTATTGGGCTTTTGGTTAAAGAGCCATTAATTTTAAGCCCAGCAAATCTAAAAGAAGTATTTGGGTTTTGATTTTGATCAGTGGACTGGTAGGGGATATCTGAACCCATTTGAAATTCAAACTCTTTGTTATAACGAACGATCATACTTGGATTGGCCAAAGTTTTGAGATGAAACTTCTCCTGTCCTAAATTAAAGTCATCATTTTTGGCCAATTGGATCAGATCTTTACGATTAAGATTGGATAATGATCCAGCAGCTTTTTCTAGGGTGAGGTCTGTTTGCATCGTGCTGACTTTTTCTAATTTAAAAAGGTGAATAGACAGGCGATAGTTTACAAAGTTCGTGGATTCCACAGAGCTTATCGTTTTTAAAAAATGCTTAGTCTTGAGTTCACTTATAAGTTCTTGCACTTCTTTTCTTTGACCTGTCGTAATTGATAAAAGGCAATTGATCCATGGTCCTTGTTCTGTTTTTGAGCATTCAACATCATCGGCATGAAGACTTAGGAAGGAGAAGTAAATATCACTGAGGTTTTCTTTTTCGAGCTTTGCGCTAGCTTGAACCTGATTAATAAAGCTTAAGTCTTTTTGCTTTTCTAGCTGCTTGGCTATTTCTCGAAAGGCTTGCCATTGGTCTGTTGTCTCAATCTCTCCGCTGATGGTCACAAGTCGACCCCTCGTTACCGCCTCAAGTCCTAGGTCAGACAGCGCCTGAAGCCGTTCTATCCACTGCATATGCTTAGATTTAGAAAGGACGTAAACATTCCACACTTGCTTTGGCTTTCCTTTATTCCAAACAACCACTTCAGCGTGTCCTTGTTTTTTCCCTCTAAGCAGGAGAACACCTTGTTTAGGACGATACTTATTAGACAGAGTGTCATTGTTACTGACCGAAAATTCTTTAAGGTTTGGGACTTTAAGTTCAGTATGCTCTCCAATGGCCATAAATAGGCTTTGTTCTTGACTGAGTGCAGTGTTTGAAAAAGTTGAGAATATGCATGCTAAGAGCACGAATCTTTTGACATCCAAAGCCCCCAAGGGTAGAAAAAGCCTTCTTTTTGTTAATGTAGAGAGATCTGAAAGACGGAGTTGAGTTATGGTTTCTAGAACTAAAGTAACCGAAAATAAACGTGCCAGACGCCATAAGAACATGGGTGCTCGTCGTAAGGCTAAAAATCGCCAACAGGGATCAACTCCTAAGTTCGCGATCCACCAAGAAGAACAAAAGAAATAAGTTCTTACTAAATTGATTATTTTAGAAGGGTGTAGTCTTTTGATTACACCCTTTTTTTTATTTGTGTTCACGAAGACCTCCAAAACTCGCTAAAAGCTTTTTCATCACTTTGTTATTTTGCTGAACAATCTCAATTGCACCATTTTCTAAAACGCATACAGTAGCGATGGCTTCATAACTTGGTGTACAAGGGCTCGCTTCCATTTTGATATATTCTCTTGGAAGCTCTAATTGATTAATGAAAGTTGAAACAACGATTTCGGCATCAGTCTTAGATTGTTGTTCATAGTGAACTAGCACAATCTCTCTGGCATGAAGCTCGATTGAAGTTAATATTAATAAGCTAAAAATGTATTTCATAATTAACCTTCTTTTTTAACGGAGCCGCCTTAGTCAGCGTATAAGTTTTGGAATAGGGCAGAGCTTTAAGTTTATGTGTGTGATTAATTTTTATTAAGTCATTGGGGCTAATCATTAAGCGAGTCTTTTGCTTAATCTCATCGCTATAGTCTTTCTTTTCAATGGTTTTAATATAGGCCTTAGAGAAAATGACTTGGTTATGTTGATTGAGAAGACTGACTGCCAATGGAAGGCTTCCAGAGGCGATGACTTCAATCTCTAAGCTAACTTCGACCCAGTCTTCTTGCCATGGCAACTTAATCGTTTCTTTAGGTGTTGTGTCGCTACTATGAAAAAGTATATTGAGCATATTGGAGACGAGCAAAATACTTATCCATTTGAGACGCTCTCTTTTTATTTTCTTTGATGCTTGAAAGAAAGGTTCATTTTCTGTTCCATTCATTTTGAAACTCCTGCATTAAAGTGACTTGCTGACGATTGAGACTAAAGTGCAGCTTCATTGTCGTCGCAATAACTGTTGCCATGATGCCAAGGAGGAAAAGACTTGAGAGAGAGATCTCCCCGCGATGGCATGTTCTTGGGTGCTTGATAATTTTAAGTGTTGCTTGGAAAAAACCAGTGAAGCCTCTAGAAAGAAAGAAGGCTTGATTTTTTCTTGTCCGGTAAAGTTGCTGATAACAATTTTCCATTTTTTCTCACTTCGTGATTTATCGCTTCCGTCTAAGTTGCGTGCTAACACTGTTTTTAAATGACTTTTGTAAGGAAGGTTGTATAAAAATGAGGCACGCTGTGTGAAATGACAGGGCCCTTTTGCCATCACTTTGTGCATATATGAAAAATGATAGATTTGTTGTCCTGCCTTAAGACTTTGATGCAGGACCTTCATCTTAGGAATGGCCGAGAGTTTAAAAGCCACTTTTATTGCGGTATTAATTTTTCTCATCGTTTCGCTATAGCTATAAAGCTTTGTTAGCTGATCTTTCATACAAAGATAAGTTTGTGCTCTTGATTTATTGGAGAGATATTGATGGCGTGCATAGAGTAAAGAGTAGCTACATAATAGTGTCAGAGAGCCACAAAGCATCATGGTTAATAGGGTAGTGCTACCTTTTTGATTCATTTGGTAGACCCCAGTCTTCAAGTTCAAGACTCAAATTTCTTTTAACGTGAATTGATTTTTTTTCGAAAATGAAAAACCACCGTCCCTGGCAGTCTAGTCGAGCGTCTTTTCTTTCTTGTTGATGAAGTTGTGTCGTTACACCAACAAAAAACTTTCGATCAGCCAGATGAGAGCAATTTAAATCTTGAATGAGACCAAACCAAGTGATGCAGCTTGAGATGACGATTGTAAGAGTTAAAATGACTGGTGCTAAAAGCATACTTATTTAGTTGGAATGGCATCAACGACTTGCTCGCGCATGCTATCGATTCTTTTTTCAATAACTTTGCCGAACTGTTTGACTGATACTAGGCAAAACATTCCTATTAAACTGGTTAAAATGATGTACTCCAAGACCCCTTGACCGCGTTGATTATTTACTGCGTTAAGCATGTGTCCTCCTGTGTTGAACGATGATTCGATGTAAATATGTTTTTGCCAGGTTCGTGCCAAAGGTAGGAAGGGATAACCTCTTAAAATTGTTTTGCACCAAAGGCCGCAGGTGTTTAAAATGGACTACATGGATGAAAAATCAAATCTCTATGTTTTCGAGCGAAAAGAAGTCTTTCTCATTTTCGTTTTTATGATTCTGATTGGAATCACTTCTTTTATCTTGGGAGTGAAGGTCGGAAAACAGTACAGCTTTCAAAAAGCTGGGTTTGATCAAGTGGACCGTGAAACGGTTGATCTACTCTCTAAAAAAGAAGAAGAAATCCACGACGGTGCAAGGCCGACTGAAGTTCAACTCGATACTAAAGATCTACGTGAAAAGTCGGTAGAAGAGTTGACAGCTTTGCTTGATGAGCAGCAGCTTAACCAATTCCGTCTTCGTATGGCAAAAGCAACTGGTCAATTGGGTAAATCGCACGAAGTTGCACTTACTCGTAAGACAATTGCTCGTATTAAGACACTCCTTACCGAAAAACAGGGGAACGGACAATGAGTGAACAAACAGTTCGCACGTTAACCGGCAAAGTAGTAAGCG
>CAXBMT010000208.1:0-4496 GCA_963976925.1 uncultured Bdellovibrionales bacterium | reverse complement strand
TAATAGGAGAGCCCTTATCAAGAGCATAATAACTTAGAAAGTCCCCATCAATACTTGGGCACTCTTTTGCGGCTGCAAAATTAATGAATAGGAGTAATAATATTAAGCCTTTCACAGCTAATTTATCGGCATTTATGAAAAAAAAAAAAAGCCTCTTTTTGAGGGAGGCTTTTGGTCAGTTTTTTGAAAAAATGAGTCTAATTTGTGCTAGTTCGAAACTATCGTTTCGCCCATCACAAAGGATGACTGTGCGTCATGGCCAGTGGCCATGGACACACGTCATTTAATTGCTTCGCGGATCTTTGATGAAGCCCAGTCCATAAACCATACGATAGAGGCAATGACGATAACCAGAAGGCCAACTTCATTCCATTTCGCAAGTCCCTGATATTGCATAAGCATAGTTCCGATACCACCGCCACCAACAAGACCAATGACAGTTGCCATACGAACGTTGATATCCCAACGATAGATCGTATAACTCAAGTATGGCAGAACAATTTGGGGCACAACTCCGTACCAGATAACCTGAATAGGGTGAGCGCCAGTGGCCGTCATCGCTTCAATTGGACCTTCACCGATACTTTCAATTTGCTCAGAGTAAAGCTTAGCAAGTGACGCTACAGAGTGAAGCATGAGGGCTAACATCCCTGAGAATGGGCCGATACCAACCCAAACAGAGAAGATAATCGCCCATACAAGTGGCTCAATAGAGCGACTCATATTAAGTACAAAACGAGTTAGAGAGTAAATTGCAAATAGAAGTCTATTGGCATTCATCAAGTTTCGAGCTGCAAAGAATCCCATGAGGAAGGCTACTGGGATCGCAAAAGCTGTTGCGATAAACGCCATATAGATTGTTTCAACGGCAGCAAAAAGAGCGTCTTCTAAAATATTCCAGTTCGGATTAAAAAGAGCGGTAAAAATTCTTCTAGCCCCTGTTAATCCAGAATCAGAAAGAAACTCACGCATTGAAACTTGTGACATATGAAGGCCAGCAATAAATGTCATGAGGATGATGATATATCCCCAAATGGCAAAAGGCTTACCTAGTGAACTTTCATTTTCGTCAAGTTGGTACAAGCCTCTAAAAGCTCTACCAAGAGAAAGTGGTGTAAAGAAAAGAAGAAGTGAAATGGCAAAACCAATTCCTAGAGCTGTTAAAGGCTGGTTCCAAGTAAACTCTGGGTAGCGCACATTCATGATGAGCTTTTCCCAAATTACTTTTTGAGTAACAAGAACGGCGTAACACCAAAGGAAAGTATCAATTGCTAAAGCAGAAATAACTTTCTTCGGGTTACCAAGAGAGGGAGCAGGTTTTGCTGGTAGTGTATTTTCTGTGCTCATATTTAAATCCCTAGCTTTCAAATCTTAGTTAATAGTTACTTCCACTGCATCTTCGCCGTAGATTGTTTGAAACCACTGCTCATCAATATCTAATGGCTGTCCTTCATAAATCATTTTCCCGCCCTTAAGAGCAATCACTCTACTAGCGTACTGGCGAACAAGAGATAAAAAGTGGAGATTACAAATAACAGTAACGCCTAGTTCTTCATTTACTTTTTTAAGGTACTGCATAACTGAGTGTGAAGTTGCAGGGTCAAGTGAAGCAACTGGCTCGTCAGCTAAAAGAACTTTTGGATTTTGCATAAGTGCACGAGCAATCGCGACTCGTTGCTGTTGACCACCTGAAAGGTTATCGGCGCGAATGTTTTCTTTGCCTGATAGACCAACAATCTTAATATATTCTGCTGCTTTCTTTTTATCTTCAGCAGAGTAGCGACCGAAGATGGAAGCAAAGATACCTGTTCGAGCAAGAGTTCCAGTTAGAACATTCGTCATAACTGTTTTTCTTGGAACGAGGTTGAAGTGTTGAAAGATCATACCAATTCTAGACCTAGCCAGACGAAGTGGTTTGCCTTTAAGAGCCGTCATCTCTTCACCTTCAAAGTTGATCGTCCCAGAGCTTGGGTCATGGAGACGATTCATACAGCGAAGGAGAGTTGATTTACCTGAACCAGATAAGCCGATGACGACTAGAAATTCGCCTTTTTTTACATCGAAACTCACGCCTTTAAGAGCTTGAGTTCCGTTGGGATAAGTCTTGACCAGATTTTGAACTTGGATCATGGCTTCCTCTTTTTAAATGTTATTACTTAACCATCTTTTCGATATCAATTTGAATAGCATCAATCATTTCTCTTAGACCGTCATAGGCTTCATCATTAGTATCGATGACACCTTCAACGCTATAGATATTTTCAAAAGCTTGTCTGCCTTCTTCTGTCGCTATGTACTTTTTAAGGGCAGCGATAAACTTGTCAGTAATTTCTTTTGGAAGGTCTTTTCTAAATACAAACGGATCGTTTGGAATTGGTTCAGTAATTGTAATGATTTTTACTTTGTCTTCTACATCTGGAAACTGTGTCTTAACACGAGATCTAGCATCTCTGATTGTACCGTCTTCTCCTGGAGGGGAGTAGTAAGTCGCACCAGCATCAACTTGTTTTTGGTAAACCATAGTCACAACGTTGTCATGCTTAATGGCAAAGGTTGTGTTGCCAAGCTTTACGCCAGCTTCTTTAATGATCTTCATTGGAAACATATAACCAGAAGTCGAAGAAGAGTCAGTGAAAGCGAACTTCTTATCTTCAAGGTCTTTAACTTCTTTAATACCAGAATCTACGTGGGCAATAATTTGGCCTTTATAAGTAGGCTCTCCATAACGTAAAACCCTAAGTTTAGCCTGAGCTCCGTACTTCTTGTTCGCAAGCAAGTAACCAAATGAGTTCATCACCCCAATGTCAGCTCTGTTTGAGCCAAAAGCTTCCACAACTGCAACATAATTAGTTGGGATGCCTGTTTTAAAAAATAGACCGGTCTCAGCCTCTAGGTATCTAATAAAGTCGTCAGAGTTTGTCGCAATCGTTTCAGCGTCTACTGAAGGTGTGAAATAGAGCTTTACTGGATTGTCTTGAGTTCCTAGTGGTTGCTCTTTTTGACAGCTAGATAGTCCAACTACCAAAAGTAAGGCAGCAATAAGTGTGTGCATATGTCCTCCGACTAAAACCTTTTAAGTTCGGGATGTTGGTATCATGTTTGGCTTAAAATAGTTAGTCAGGATTTGCTTTGGTTGGCAGAAAATCGACTCCTTTGCTGCTGTAAGTTACCGTAAATCTGTCGGGCTTATAATTGAGTTAAAATAGGTGCATGGCGCTAAATGTTAAAGACATAATCCCCTCAAGTTCACACCCTCCGGTGACGGAGCCTGTATTTGATACCAGCTCCAAGGCCAGGTCTGAGGGTGGGGAAGACTTTGATATTAATAAAGGGTCTCGAGAAAAAGCCCTAGGCGCTTGGAGAGAGCAGCAAAAAAAGAAGCCTAAAAGAAAAAACGGAAATCAGTTACTAGATGTCTTATGAGCGAGCTCTAAACGACAGCCCTCTCGAGGCGAGATCCAGCTCGCCTTAGATTCCTTGCCCCAACCCCAAGCTTTAACAAACTTTGAATTGAGATCAACTTCATGTCCAGCTGGAGTAAGATATTGAGAGGAGTAGTCTTCGCAGTGTTCAGTTGATAACTCACTGACAAATAAGCACGAGCACATTTCTTTAGCGTAATTAGCAGATAGGACACGAGCAAAGGGGCTTGTCCAAAGCCACGCGCTAAGGCCAATTCCAATCGTTACTATGGATAAACCAAAAGCACTGAAAAGAATAAACTTAGCGCGTTTCAATTAAACGTCCTTACTCTTGATTGATAAGTCTTTGGCACTGATCAAGAGTTGAAGTTCTTTGCCCAAAAGATCTACCAGAAGAAACATTGATTGCCTGATAGCCAAATGAAACTTTAATACACATTAGCTGCGATCCTCTCGCAGGAAGCATTTCAAGACATTGTGAAGCTGTTGAAACATATTCACCTAGTTGCGCTAGGGTATTAATATTGAAAGGGCTAAAACCAAATCTAACTTTTGAACACATTACATTTTGTGCAAAAGTTGGTGCTACTTCTAAGCATGACTCCAAAGTTGAAAAATAACCGTCACCAATAAAAGTTGCACGCGCTAATGACATTGGTTGATAACCAAAACGAGACTTAGCACATAATGCTTTAGCTCCACTTGGAGGAAGCATCTGCTGACAAGTTTGAATGGTTGAAACGCTTTCACCGTAAGTCATACCGTTCACGGTATTTGTTGGGATATAACCAAAGCTAGCGCGACCACATAAAATCTCTGAACCTGTACGAGAGCCACCAACGAGATCATAAGCTTCTTCGAGAAGTTCTCTGGCTTGACGAAGGCTTTGTGAACTAGCCTGTGAGTTATATGTTTCTTCTCTTACCATTGAAGAGAGTTGTCTTACATCTTCTAAAAGCTGACCGCGAGATTGTGCGAATAGGTTTGTACTAGCTAATAATATAACTGATATGAATAATGACTTCATCAAAACTCCTAAACTATAAAGATGTTATTTATTAGAACGTGAGGTCT
>CAXBMT010000207.1:0-4499 GCA_963976925.1 uncultured Bdellovibrionales bacterium | reverse complement strand
ATCTTCACTATCGAAGCTGGTGAAAATCGTTTTATGCTTCATCAAGGGGCTAATGATGGTTTTAGATCCTTATTTCTTCATTGCTTTAAGGGCCCAGATTTAGGCAAAGGAATCGTCGTTTTTAGTAATGGGGAACTAAATGCTGTAGGTCTCATTTCTGAAATCACTCAGCTTGCCTTAAAAAAGCTTAATGTCTCGGGTATTGATTTTTCTAAATTTAAATCAAGCTTTACCAGTGATGGTGTTAAGCAAGAAGAAGTCGTCAATACTGGTTATAAATCACTGATCTTTGATGCTTTTAATAGAGATGCGGCTCTTCCTATTGAACACCCAGGCTCTAAATTAAGCTATAGCGATCAAAATTTACTTATAGGAAGTAAAATTCTTAAAGTAACTAATGATCGCTTTGCTAGAGCGGAGAATCTTATCTCTCCATTTGAGCCTGTTTTTGATCCAACCTTGTTTGAAAGGCAAGGAAAGGTTATGGATAGCTGGGAGTCGGCTCGTCACAATCAAGCTGACTCTGAAGAACTTATCTTAGAGCTGCCTAAAAAATGCAAACCAAAGATCGCTAGGATTTGTACTAAGTTTCATACGGGAAATCATGTTCCCTGCCTTTCTCTAGAAGGGCGAGTTGATGGTGAGTGGATCGAAATTCTTGCACCAACATCATTAGAGGGTCACTCGGTTAAGTTTGTGGAAGTTAAACAAATTGAAATGAAACAATTACGAGTGAGAGCATATCCTGATGGTGGTCTAACCAGGCTGGCTCTCTTTGATGAGCCTCTAAAGGAACAAGTCAGTGGTAAATACCAAGACGCTGTTCCTGCGCCTAAAAAACCGCTAATACTTCCTATTCGTAAACTTAAGCCTTCAAAGAACTTAGCTGTTGGTGGAAAGATTTTAAAAGTAGGAGATGAACATTATTCTCCTGCCGCTACCGCACTTTCTCCTTATCCGGCGCTTCATATGTTTGACGGGCTTGAAAACTCTAGATCAAGAGTCAAAGGTCATAGCGAAGAGGTTGAGATTGGACTTAGTAAAAAAGCCAACGTTCGTGTTATCGAATTAGATTTTACGCATTTTGTGAATAACAACCCAATGTTTATCTCGATTGATATTGGTGGCAAGCAAGTTGTCTCCAAGTCATTTGTTAAACCTTTTGCAGCGAATATTAAGCGTTTTACCATTGATCCGATTGAAACTGATCGACTTAAAATTACGATTCATCCTGACGGAGGAATCAATAGAATAAGAGTCTATGAGTAGTGATCATCAGATTGTCGACAAAGCCGTAAAGTTATCGCTGGTTGAGCTTGTGATTGGCTCAACCGTTCATGCTCTGCATATTCCCATGGCAGGTCAAATTCTCTCTATCAACCAAGGCTTTATGCTGACTAGATTTCAAAAAGGAATCGAGACACGTATAGCGGCTTCTAAGATGGTGATGGAAGTCTCAAGTGTTGCAAGCCTCATGAAGGCTCTAGCCCCTGTTGGAAAAAAACTAGGGCCAATGATAAGTATTTCCATGCAAGGTTTCTTGTATATGCTCGGTATATTTACATTTGGAAGAAATCTTCTAGGCCAAATGGTCGGTATGGCACTTTTAAGCCCATGGGCGTTCATTCAACCTTTAGTTACTTACTTTGTGATTTATGGCAAAGACTTTACTAAAGCGTTTGATTACTTTGCTTCAAAGAATGAAATGATTTATGACTTTATTCTTTTTGCTATTATTGCCAAGGCAGTTGTATGTGCTTGTGTGCCTCTCGTTTTACATTTTCTACCTGAAGAAAAGATCACACGTTTAGAGCAGAAGCTTGAAAAAGCATCAACTCCCAAAGTGAGAAAAAAGAATTTAACTTCACCAATAAAGTCTGCCGTTTTTGAACTTTTTAGACCTATGTTCTTACTTTCAGTTCTCTTAATGATTTCATTCTTCTTAATATCAGGTGAAAGTGGCGTTTCAATTTTTTGGAAGGTTATGAGAGCTTTTGCGATTGCGTTTTCAATTTTTTATATCGCTAGAAATACTTATGTGCACAGTTTTATTGCCAAACTTGCTAAGAAAAATAAATTAATTAAAAGACTCTACGAATTATCGGCCCAAGCTTCAACGAAAATCACGAACCTGCAATAGTTCAGCGGCGATACTAATTGAAATTTCGAAAGGATCATTAGTTCCAATAGGAAGTCCAATTGGAACTCTAAGTTTTTCTATAAATGAATCCTTTACACCAAGTTCTTTTAACTCACGCTTAATCGTGATGCCCTTGGTTTTGCTGCCAATAACACCCACATAAGGACAATCTGGCGCATGATCGGCAATCGCTTTAAGAATTGGCGTATCTTTCGCATGCCCTTGAGTCATACAGATAAAATAACTCTTAGGGTTTAATTCTCTAACAAGCTCACTTGGATTAGCGTGAACAAGGCCTTTGATTGATAATCTTTCAATCCACTCAGGACGATCATCAATACACTTTAGCTGACAATTAAGATTGGAGAGAGTTCGTGTCAGTGCTTGGGCCACATGACCTGCTCCAAAAATAACAATAGGCCACGCCGAACTTGGAAAGTGTTCAAACAGAAAAGTCACTTCTCCACCACAAGTCATGCCGATATCTTTTTGAAGATTCCATACAACAGACAACGGATCTTGCTTAGCTTCATTTTTTAAAATTTCAAGCGAGTCATTGATGGCGCGAGCTTCAACTTTTCCACCACCGACCGTTCCAAAAACGAGTCCTTCATTTGTGATGATGGCTTTCGCCCCAGGACTGACTTGAGTGACAACAACAAATGATATTCCACTTTGTTCAAGTTCATGGGCCTTATTCCAAAACGACATCATTTACTCCACTGGGCAAACTTAGAAGGGTACATCGCTTTTAAGACCTCTTCATTCGTTGCTGGAATTTTAATATTTGGATATTCCTTTGAAACATAACTTAAAGCATTGTTGATCGCCGTCCATGTACTAATCGCCAAAAGAAGAGGAGGCTCACCAACCGCTTTAGTTCCTCGAACATTGGCGTAGTTCTCCTCATTTTCAAGCAGCTCAATATTAAAGACACGTGGAGTATCTTGGATATTAGGAATTTTATAAGTACTTGGGGCGTGAGATAGCAGATAGCCTTGATCGTTATATACAAGGTTCTCCATGGTGACCCAGCCCATGCCTTGAATAAAGGCGCCACTGACTTGGCCAATATCAAGATCTTTATTTACCGGGCGTCCAAGGTCCATCAAGATATCAACTTGTCTGACTTTTAACTCACCAGTATCGCGGTTAAGTTCAACTTCAGAACACGCTACGCCTTGAGTGAAGTATAAAAAGGCATTGCCTTCGCCAGTGAGCTTATTAAACTCAATCCCTGGAATAGAGTAGTGAGCGTAGTCACTTAAAGCGATTCGTGACAAGTAAGCTTCTCTAACAAGATCGGCGAATTTAATTTTCTTAGAACCTTTAAGAACTTCACCGCCAATAAACTTGATATCAAAATAATCGGCTTTACCGCTTAGCCAATCAGCACCTTCATTCGGATCATTGGAATCAAGATTTTTGTTTTTAAGTGTAATTTCAGCTTCTGTTCCAAGCCCTGCTGTTTTACTAGGCCAACGATCCTCAGGTAGCTCTAATAGAAGACTTGCAAATTCACTCAAGCGGTATTTAATTTTTCGAGTCGCAAGCAGAGCTGCCGCGCCGTTAAGATCCGTTCCTGAGCTTGCCGCAGTTGGGGATGTGTTGGCATTTTTATCGGTACGAGTTGGCATGACACGGGCTTGATCTCGCTCTAGTCCAAGCTCTGTTGTGACCATGGCAGAAATTCGAGCATTCACGCCTTGACCCATTTCAGTCGCACCAGTAGCAATTTGTAAGCTGCCATCAAGATGAACGATCACAAGAGCATTGGCTTGATTTAAAAAGCGAGTGGTAAAAGAGATCCCAAACTTTACAGGTGTAATTGAGAGACCTTTAACGAACTGGTCATTGGTTTTATTAAACGCTTCAATAGACTTTCGACGTTTTTGATAATTACAATCTTTTTCAATTTTATCAAATAGTCTTGGCAGACAATTGTTTTTAAAAACTTGGCCGTAGTGAGTAGTATTTCGATTATTTTCATCACGGTAGATATTTCTTTTTCTAACTTCAAGTGGGTCCAGGCCTAAATGATGAGCAATCTTTTCAATAATGATTTCAGCTGTGGCGACACCCTTTGGCCCACCAAAACCTCTAAAGGCAGTATGAGGATGGTGATGTGTTTTACATACTTGTCCGGAAACTTTCATGTTGGGTATGAAATAGGCGTTATCACTATGAAGCATCGCTCGCTCCATAATTGATGTAGATAGATCGGCGTAAGCTCCACCATCTGAATAGAGCTCAACTTCTAGGCCATCAATGACGCCATCATCATCAAAGGCGACGTTATAAAGATTTTGAAAGGGATTTCTTTTTCCCGTCATCACCATATCATCGTCTTTAGTCAGAC
>CAXBMT010000206.1:0-4511 GCA_963976925.1 uncultured Bdellovibrionales bacterium | reverse complement strand
ATTTTGATTGCTTGGAAACAACTTCCTTATGTATTTGGATCGAATGCTGTTGAAAGTACTTCTGCCTTTATGGGGATTAGCTTTCATAGTGGTGCCGCTGTGATTGGTGCTATCTCTTTGTTTTTTATGATTATGGTTCAAAAAACAAAACTTGGAAGTTTTAAAGCTTTTAAAATTCTTTCCCCCGTATTATTTGTCGTTGTTCTAGCTACAGTCGTTTCAAGTTTCTTCTTAGGCTTGGATAGCTCTCTACTGGTTGATATTGGTGATATTAGCGGACCAAGTGACTTTGCTGCGAGTTTAATGCTTCCGGACTGGAGTGCTATCTCTAATCCAGCGGTATGGAAGCTTGCTTTTGTTATAGCTATCGTTGCTAGTATTGAAACACTCCTCTGTATAGAAGCGAGTGATAAACTCGATCCACAAAAAAGAGAAACTTCTACAAATAGAGAATTATTCGCTCAAGGTGCAGGAAATATTCTATCTGGTCTAGTAGGTGGTCTACCAATTACATCCGTTGTTGTTAGATCAACTGTTAATGCAAGCAGTGGTGGTAAAACAAAAATGGCAGCAGTTTACCATGGAGGCTTTCTTCTCTTTAGTGTGATGGCGATACCAATGATTCTCAACCAAGTTCCATTGGCCGTTTTAGCTGTTATCTTAGTCATGACAGGCTTTAAACTAAACCCGGCTTCCCTCTACAAAGATATGTTCTCTAAAGGACATCAACAGTATGTTCCTTTTATGGCAACGATCATTGGTGTCGTGGCGACGGATCTTTTAAGTGGTGTTCTTATCGGAATGGGCGTTTCTGCATTTATGGTTTTAAAAGAAAACTATATTGTTCAAAGTAAGTCTATTAAATCTGAAACGACCAGTGACAGCTCAACTGATGTAATGACTATCAATTTAGCGGAACATAACTCTTTTTTAACTCGTGGAGTCTTAAAGAACCTTCTAAATTCAGTTGATGATGGAAGAAGAATTGTTATTAGCAGTCATCGAACAATCTCTATTGATCATGATGTTTTAGAAGTGATTGACCAGTTTATCATTGAAGCGAAAACTAAAGATATTCAAGTTAAACTTGAAGGTCCACACTTTGAGTTTGATCAAGAAAATAAATTAAAAGAAGTCGCTTAATCGAATAGATGCTCAAAGTCTTTCATGGAAAGTTTTCCACTGAAGAGCTCATGATCATTATCTTGTAAGAGGTCTTGGAATAATTCACGCTTCATATGCTGCAGTTCCAGGACCTTTTCTTCCACAGAACCTTTAATGATTGGGCGATAAACTGTTAGCTTGTTTTGCTGACCAATACGGTGAGCTCGGTCAATAGCCTGAGCTTCAACAGCTGGGTTCCACCAAGGGTCCATGACAAAGACGTAGCTTGCAGCGGTTAAGTTTAGACCAACACCACCAGCTTTAAGAGAAATTAAGAAGACTCTGTTTGTTCCATCCTGAAAGGCATCAACTTCTTTTTGACGACGCTTCATTGCCTGAGATCCGTCAATACGAGAAACTTTCCAATGATGCTTATCTCGAATCTCTTTTTGAATGATATCGAGATAGGTCGTAAATTGAGAGAAAATGATCGCTTGGTGACCCTCTTCAACAATGGTTTCAAGAGTTTCTAAAAGAAAATCAATCTTTGTTGAAAGTAAGTGTTTTCCATCCATATCTTTAACTTTATCAGGCGATTGCCATAAACAAAGTTGGCGAAGCTGAAGAAGTCCACGAAGTATTTCTCCGTACTTTTGCTTTGAAGGAGCAACAAGAATCTTTTTCTTAATGGTTTCAAGTGCGTTTTTATAGTTATCTTTTTCAGTTTGTTCAAGCTCAAGGAAAACATTGTTCTCTACTTTAGGAGGCAGGTCACTAAGCACTTGATCTTTAGTACGACGTAAAATGAAAGGGCTTGCTGTCTTTCTAGCAGTTAGTCTCGACTTCTTACTTGAGGTTGTTCTGACAAACTGAAGATCACCCCAAATACCAGGGATTGATAGATCGATAATATTATAAAACTCTGCCAAGTCATTTTCTACAGGTGTACCAGTTAAACATATTCTGAAGTCTGCTTGGATTTGTCTGGCAGCGAACGCACCAAGGGATCTCATATTTTTAAGATGCTGAACTTCATCCAGAACTAAGATATCAAAGTTAACATTTGAGAAGGTTTCTTCAACTTCACGTTTCATGACACCATAACTGGTAAGGATAACCTTACAGTCGTCAGGGATATTTCTCTCCCCGCCGTGGTAAATATGGACCTTAATACCTGAGAATTTCTCAAATTCTTTTTCCCAGTTAATAAGAATACTGACGGGGCAGACAATAAGAATTTTATCAACAGTGTGATAAATAGATTGGATAAATGTAATAGCTTGGAGTGTTTTACCAAGACCCATATCATCGGCCAGACAAGCTCCAAGCTTGTTCTCATGTAAGAATCTAAGCCAGTGATAACCAGTTAGCTGATAAGGTCTAAGAATATTTTGCATATTCTCAGGAACATCATAAGTTGGAACTTCTTCTAAAGAAGCGAGTCTCTTACAAAGAGCTTCCTCTTCTTCATTAAGAGCACCATCGACACCAAGTTTCTTTAATTCAAAAAGTTCAAAGATTCTGGCGCGATTAAAAGGCAGAACAAATGAATGTAAGTCTTCTTCAGCGCTCTCTTCACCTTCGGCAGGCTTCTTCTCTTGTCCTTCATAACGAACATACTTTTTCATAAATCGCATAAGCTCTTTTTGCTCAGGCGAAAGGATGACTAGGCCAGACTTAGTCAGGGCGATTCCCGTTTCAAGGTCGGCCTGTTTAATGATTTCTAGATCGAGTTGATTAACCTGTAGAGTAAGGTCAAACCATTTTGTAGCTGCTTGACGACGTTCAAAACGAACTCTTGAACTCCAGTTCGCAACCTTTTCACGATCATAATAAAGCTGAACACCAAAAGGTGTAAGTTTTCTTTGAACAGTAGCAAGGCCTTGAAACAAGTTACTTGCGGCCAATTCGTAGCGAACAATATTGGTTTCTTCAGAGAATGTCGCAAAACGATAAAGGATTTCCCCAAACTCACGAGTAAGTGTTGTGAAGACATCTTTTAGCAGATGGTTTGAAAAAGTTTGCAGGATCTTTCTATTTCCATCGTAATGAATTGAAAGCTCACTATCATTTACCCTTTCAATAACTTCAACCATAGCGTCTTTGGCATTTATACCAATAAGAGCTTTTTTGTATGAGTCATCTTTATCGCTAAAATAATCCGCAACAGCTTTAGTAAATTCATATCCGTCTTTCTTTTTTCTAAAGCTACTCAAAAGACCTGAGCCAAAAGTGAAGACGCGCATAAACTCAGGTGGGGGAGTAATGACTTCTTCTTTATTATAAAACTCAAGCTCAAGCGCTATAAGGTTACGTTTTTCACCTGGGTGAAAGCTTAGTCGAAGGTAGAGTTCTTCTTTAGGAACATCTTCCATCGATCTGCCGTCAAAATGAAGAACCATTTGTGTGGCGTCTGAGTTTTTACTATGAATTTTTAAGAGCTGATCAGCTCTAGGGCTTCGGCCTAATCTTCTTATTTGCTGAACAACCGTTTTTATATCATTGGGAATATGAAAAGCTTTTCCCGTCTTCCAATCAAAAATATACAAATGCTCAAATAGACTGATCTCTCTAGAAATTGTTCCGTCTTTATTTTCTAAAGCGTATTCAACCTTAGCGAGATTTTCATCATTTTCACTTTTAAAATCGATAATTAAGCGACCATCAAGTGATTCAGGAAAGGGAAAGTTAATAATTTGTTTATTATGTAAAAGATACTGAAGCGCTGACCATGTCGCAGATGGTGGAGCACCTTGTAACTGATTAGCACCATTTAAAAGAGTTCCGTATTCTAATGGTGCGACGGCCATAGTTGTATGGAGCGCTATAGGAGGAGAGCTATCGAGATTTGTTCCGTCACTCGCTCCTTCAAAGTGAAGCTGCATAAGATAAGCAACATATAAGCTGCCTGTATGAGGACAATGATTTTCAGCATTCCAAGTATGGCAGTCGCAGTTACTAGAAAGTGGACCCTCTTCGCTCCCTTCTAATCTTTTCTTGTAAACGACTTTTGATTCATGAGTACGATCACTTCTAACAATGCCAGAGACGATAAAGTAAGTTTCTGTATCGCCTCGGCTAAAAGAAATTGTTGTTCGTGAGAGTTTTAAAAGTTTGATCGCATCAGCGTAGATCATTGGTTGAAAGTGCCTCATAGACTCTTTCACTATCTCTTCTGGAATATTCCAAGATGCTTCGATCAAAAATGGCTCCTAGCGTCGAAATCAAAGCATCTATTTTAACAGGAATATTCCTCTTTTCCTACTTTTCTATTTTCTAGCTAATTTTATTTAGAGGAGTTTTAGCTAGAACAACATAAAGTAATAACCCGACGATAATACCAGGTCCTACATCATAGAATGTTCCAGATAGACCCATGGCACGCCAGATAAAGACTGTCGCTAAGC
>CAXBMT010000205.1:0-4512 GCA_963976925.1 uncultured Bdellovibrionales bacterium | reverse complement strand
GATTCAAAACCGAAGTTTAAAGAAACAGAGTTCTTAGAAACAATTCTTTTTTTCCAAACCATATTGTCGCCTACTCTTTCCCAAGTAGCTTTTTCAGCGGCTGGAGCAACAGTAACGTCATTTGGAATAGCAAAGCGTGGTGCTTCACCTTTGATTTCACGAGCAACTTCTTGATCGTGTGCTTTACGAACATCAACTTGTTGTAGGCTGATGGTTTGCACAGCTTGGGCTTCAAGGCATAAAAGCAGGCCCAATAGGCTTAAATATTTCATCTAGTCTCCTCTTCCATGGGTATAAATAATCTTGATAGAAAACCTTAGGATAGGAGAATCAAATGGTCATATAATATTATCTAACATCTGAGTTGAAAGATTGAACCAGCTTCATCACAATTGGTTCATCTAATTGCGCCGTAGGTAGCATTTCAAACAACTTAACGCCCAAACTATTTTGGTCAACTTTTATATTCATTCTACTTAATAGATAGGAACTATATCGAAGCGTTCTATCAATCAGTTTTAAATTCGAAGGTCTAACCCAAGTCATCACATTATTTTCAAAGCGTGAGAGTCGGCCCATCAAAACAGTTGAATGAGTATTAAGAATAATTTTTAGTAGAAGATGTTTATAAAGAAGATGATCTAAAGATGTATGAGCATCTGCGATATCGCCATTTATTTCTAAGCTTAGTACTGAAGTGCCTTCATTTAAAACTGCAAATATCGATTCGATTGATCTTTCATTAATTCTTCTTTTTGTTAATTCAAAACCAGCTAGCCTGGCATCATTGGCCCTACCATCTAACTCAGGCCAATCAAGAGTTCTAGGTTTATGTCCTAGGATTTTATAAAAAGCATCGGCAGCATCAGTAGCACTGTCGATGGCCATATAGTTTAGAGAGGGTTTATCAAGCGGCTCTTGAGCATGCTCAAATGGGGCCATGGAGAAGGTTGGTCCCCTCTCTGTCGTATCTGTTAGGACACAGATCCCAAAACGATCTGGAGCGATATAAGAAACGCATTTCTTTGACTGAATGATATCGGCTTCTTTGATTGATAATAAAGACCACTTATCAAGATCAAGCTGCTTTAAGTCCACTTCTAAATGATCACAGTATAATTTTAATGTTGCTTTAGCTGTCTCATTAAAAAATAAAGAAATCCCGGCCACTAACATTAGGGCACTTGAAGCTTGCATTCTGGTACTACCAGAAAGAGCCTGGGGACCAAGGTGAAAAGAAATCTTTTTAATACGTTTATCTTTTAAAATTTCTTTGCAGCGACTTAAGAGCATGAGCTGAGAGTCTGGATTACAATAATTAAACCAGGATTTACCACCGATATTTGCGGCTTCTAAAGCAGCACCAATTACAAAAGGAGTCTCGCCGCCCTCAGAGCTTGCAATCAATAAATCTTTATTGGTAAAGCCGAGCTCTTCTAATTGTCTCGCTCCTAAATCTGGATAATCTTCAAAGCGCTCAATCGCACGGATAAGAGCTGAATCTCCCCCGGCCATAAAGCTTATGACTTGATCCGATTTATTAATAAAGCGCCAGATTGCTTCAAGAGATAATGACAGCCTGCCAGTTGCACCGCAGCCAGCTAAAAAGATTCGCCCACCATTATTCAAAGTTGATTTAACTTCTAAGGCCAGCTTTTCAATTTCATCACTATAGTCACGAAGCTTTTGGAGCATTAAAAGATCTACACTCAGAATACTCTTCCAGGCTTTGGCCGGATTATCGTTGGCGTCTTGGCTTAAAGTTTGAGTTTGGGGATTGGGTGTTTCTGTATCAAGATGCCCTAGAGCAAACTGATCATGCAAAGCCTGAAATTCTTCCCACGTTTTAATCATAAAAAAAGCCCTCTTTGCAGAGGGCCCTCAAATAGTTTTCTATATTATAGAACGCTTTTGGCTTTTAATGCTACTCAATGATCTCTAGTACAGAGCGCTTCTTGAGTTTCGTCGAAGCAGCATTAAGAATGGTTCTAAGGGCACGAGCTGTGCGACCTTGTTTACCAATAACTTTACCAAGGTCAGTCTTATCAACTTTAAGCTCAATCACTGTGGTTTGCTCACCAACGATCTCACTAACCTCTACGTTCTCAGGCATATCAACTAAAGCCTTACTTACATAAGTAATTAGGTCTTTTAATTCACTCATCTATAACTCCTAAATTTAAACAACAGTAGCTAACAGCAACAGGAGTATGAACTTATTTAAGAGCGATATTATTGCGCTTAAGAAGTGTTCTAACTGTATCTGACATAGTTGCGCCTTTTTTTACCCAAGCAGCAATCGATTCAGCTTTTACATTAGTTAGAGTCTTACCTTCTTCTTGAGATGGATCGTAATTACCCATACGCTCAAGGAAGCGACCATTACGTGCACTACGTGAATCAGTAGCGATAATAGTATAAAGAGGTTGATGTGTACGGCCACCGCGGGCTAAACGAATAGTTACCATGAAACTTAACTCCTAAATCGGATTTTCAACATATTAACAACAGCTTCGGGAATCTAATCTATGCGCCACAATCAGTCAATTTGAAAAGGCTATTTAAAGAAACCACCGCCCCATGGGCCTTTTCCTTTACCTTTTTTCGGCTTTTTGCCCATTCCAGGCTGTTGCCTGAACCCTGGCGCACCGCCTCCAGGCATTCCTGGCATCCCAGGCATTCCCGGCATCCCGCCACCTTTCATCATTTGCATCATTCCTCCCATCATTTTTTCCATCTGACGAAACTTAGCAATAAATTCTTTGACGGCTTTTTCAGTATTGCCTGAGCCCATCGCAATTCTTTTAATACGTGACTCTTTAACAACTTTATAATCTTCACGTTCTTGCTTGGTCATCGAATTGATGATCACGCGCATACGTTTCATTTCATCTTCTGCCGGAGAAAGATCGCCTACTTCTCTAAGCATGCCACCCATACCAGGAATCATTTTTAAAATACCTGACATACTGCCAAGCTTACCCATCATATCCATTTGCTTCATGAAATCATCAACAGTGAATTTACCTTTTTCAAGGTTCTTCATCATTTTTTCGGCTTCTTTTTCATCGATGTTTTCTTGCGCCTTCTCAACTAATGAAACCACGTCACCCATATCAAGAATTCGACTGGCCAAACGATCAGGATGGAACAACTCCAAGTCCTTCATCTTTTCGCCCATAGAAATAAAGCGAATCGGAACACCTGTTACGTGGCGAATAGAAAGAGCGGCACCACCTCTGGCATCTGAGTCCATTTTGGATAAGACAACACCAGTAAGACCAACAGTTTCATGGAAACTTTTGGCAACGTTAACGGCTTCTTGTCCTGTCATGGCGTCAGCAACGAGAAGTACTTCAGGGTTCTCACCTTGAATCGCCTCTTTAACTTCTTTAATTTGAAGCATGAGTGCTTCATCAACGTGTAAGCGTCCCGCTGTATCGATAATTAAAACGTCTTTATGTAATCTCTTAGCCTCTGCAATAGCATCAATGGCAATATCTTTGGGATGCTTTGATAAGTCTGAGTCAAACCAATCAACATCAATCTGTTTAGCGAGAGTGATTAGCTGATCTTTAGCGGCAGGGCGAAATGTATCGGCCGGAACAAGAAGAGATTCTTTTTTCTTTTTAGTGCGAAGAAAGTTTGAAAGTTTACCTGAAAATGTTGTTTTACCTTGACCGTTAAGACCAACAACTAAAACAACTTTAAGTCCTGGGCGCTCCCAATCAACTTCTTCAGACTCAACACCCATAACAGCGCCAAGTTCATCTTGTACGATTTTAATAAATTGTTCTGAAGGATTAACACCTGACAGAACTTTTTCACCGATTGCTTTCTCTTTTACAGCGGCAGTAAAGGACTTCACCACTTTAAAGTTAACGTCAGCTTCTAAAAGAGCTTTTCTAACCATCGCCATCGCTTCTTCAATATTGTCCTCACTTAAGCGGCTTTTTCCTTGAAGAGTTTTAAAGGCATCGGAAAACTTCTCAGATAAATTATCAAACATCTATAGCTCCAAACAATTTAAAATCTGCTCTGGTTTATCACACCAATACTCAGGGATAAACTCTCCAAAGCTCTCTTTCGTGGCGTGTTCTCCCCAAAGGGCGCCAACAGACTTGATACCATAAAGCTTTGCACCCTGAATGTCAGTGTAGCTGTCACCTATATGTAAACAATTTGACTTGTCTTCACCTTCTAATAGCTTGGCCAGCCCGGCCGGATGAGGTTTTGGCGTGATGTCATCTGAGCATACTAATTCTTCAAAATATTTAAGAAGATCGGCCGTACGAAGAATTTCTAGAGTCGAAGCGCGATCGCGACCGGTCCAAACCACTAACCTAGCGCCTTTGGCTTCAAGCTCGCCTAATAGCTCAGCAATGCCGTTATAAGGAGCTGCACGAGCTGATTCTTTAGATAGCTGACTCCAGCGAGTTAAGAGTCTTTGAGGATCGGAAAAGTCTAGATTGAAATTCTTGACGCACTGAAGCATATCGGCATCATATTTAG
>CAXBMT010000204.1:0-4522 GCA_963976925.1 uncultured Bdellovibrionales bacterium | reverse complement strand
TCACTCAGTTCTACGGCTTTATTCGTAATAGTGGTACGGCCGATGCGTTCATTGATCTAACCCACGCTGATATTATTGTAAATTATAGAGATCATAATTTTAGTACATCTCCAAATTCTTTCGAGTTCGATATCCAAACAGTTATCTTGCACGAGCTTGGCCACTTCATTGGATTAAAGCATCCAACGGATTACTTTATTCCCGCCGTCATGCAATCAACTCTGGCACAAGGTGATCAAAAAAGAACACTTCTCACCTATGACACAAACTCGGCAGTGACTAATTACAGTGGGTATAACCCTAATCTGACGATTCAATCTGCTGCTGCTATAAGTAGAAAAAATGAAAGAGAAAATGATCAAGAAGTTCGAGGGATTTTTGAATTAAAAGCGAACGGCGATTGCTATCACTTTCTCAACGACCAATTCGTAGAAGCTCACTAAGAATTAAGCCCTAAAACGGATGAAGCCCGCGATAAACGCAGGCTTCTTTCCCCCAAACAAGATTCGTGTCTTCTTGACGACAGGAAAATTGTTCAAAGGGACAATATGGCACCATTAAAATCAAGTCAGGCCCATATGAAATTTTTACATTAAGAACTCAAACCACTTTGATGGAAGCTCAATGGCATTCATCAGCTTTAAATTCGACTCACTGGCATGTCCCCAGTAATCAGCAGGCTCATTATTAATATCGACTGCTTCTTCTTTTTTAATAATCTTATAACCTTCGTTCATTCGATTTTGAATATTCTCTTTTAAAAGTGACGTTAATTCTTCACTTCCCTCACAAAAAATACCCATTTCAAGATTAAAGAAGTCAGATCTATTATCCAGATTATAGGTTCCAATATAAAAGTCTTTATCATCGAAGATTTGCGTTTTAGAGTGAACTCCCCATCTTGCATCTGATATTTTTGAATTTAAAACTTCAGTTTCTGCAAAAAACTTCGAACTGTGCATCCAGATATGCATCCCCTTATCACTCCAATCAGGAGCAATACGATAAAAGTTAGCTGCGACATATAAGGCATCAGTTGAACCAAGGGTATTCGTATAGGCCGTAATAGTTTTTCCCTCTTGAAGCAAGCGATCAAACTCAGCATTCATATTTTTATTAACCATGAAATAAGGACTTACTATTGTGTAACTTTTCTCAATACGTGAAAGTCGCTCAAAAAGGACTCTATGAACCATTCGATTTTGGTCAAAATATTCAACACCTAGACCTTTTTCTGGACGATCGGAAACAAAAGTAAATTTTGGACATACAATAGGTTCATGAACTTCTCTTAAAAGAGTCATTCCAAAGGCGTAAATATCTCTTCTACGCTTTTCAAGGTTACGATCAGTCTGTAAGAAATCTCTAGCTTCTTTTTGACGCCTTCTATGGACTCTCATTCTTAAGCCAGGTCTTCGCTCTGCTGCTGTTGAGTGAAAGTCATGGACTTGTCTTGGGTCTGGCATACGGGCAACTTGCACAATATCAGAATCCCAAACAGCTTGAAAGCTATCACTCATAGCTTTTGCTCCTGATCCCTCAATCCAGACGTCTCGATCTAAAAAATTATATACTTCATCAAGATCGAAATAATCATCACCAATATTACGACCACCTGTGATGGCTTCTTTTTCATCAGTAACAAGAATTTTTCTATGTGTTCGGTACTGCTGACCAATAGGTCCAAGAGAGGCATTATAATAACGAATCTCTATACCAAGTCGCTTAAGTTCTTCAGCATAATATTCATCTAACTCTAAAACGGTAAATGACTTATCTATAATGAGTCTAACTTTAATACCGTCACGAGCACGCTTAACCAGTTCAGTAAGAAGTATTCTGCCTGAAAGATCTAGTTCCCAAATAAAGTATTCAATATCGATTGATTTCTCAGCTTCACGAATCATTTTAATTCTTTTAACAAAAGAAGCCATTCCACCATTTAGCAACTGAAGCTTATTGCCCCCTTCCCACTTGCCATCTTTAAAAGAAGCCTGGTCTTGCATATAAAAAGGATACTCAAGCTGAGCATGTAATTGCAGTGAAAAAACTGATATGAGAATTAATAATATAAGTTTCATAAAGTCTTAGATAGCAAAAACTATGCCTAAAAATATTCATAAATACCTATCAAAACTGTCTATTTTTTAGACAGTTGCCTTTAAAATCGAACAATATTCATCATAAAAATCATGAAACATGCTTAGATCTCCGGCACAAATATTGCTTATTAATTTACAAATAACTAATGACTGGAGATCGTCCTATGTGGACTAAACACTTTAAAAAGCTCAACTGTATTCTAGTATTGAGCTCATTATTTTCATCGCAAGCTTATGCCAGAGATTGGTTGGCAAAGCAGATGTTCTCCATTAATCCGCAATTAGAGATTCAAGGACCAGTTCAAGGTACTGTTTCAGCCAAACAATATAAAACACAAGTCTTAAGGATTATTCTAGAAGAGGCACATGAACAAGCTCGCGAATATCTGCAAGTTGGAGACTTTGATGGTTACTGGGGATTTATTATTGCCGCAATGACTGTACCTCTCCATGAGGGAGCTAATATACATTTTAGAAAAGTCGATAATGATGGAACAAAATGCCAAGAAAGATCAAATTCTGGTTCTATTTTTTCATCATCAACGAGGTACTCGAATGTCTTTACTCGAGTTTTCAAACAAGGTTCAATTGAAGCACTGCCAGATTGTGACCAACTTTCTTCTCAAGAATATCTATATCAATTACTTCATGGTCACGACGGATCTGATGTAGGTATTATGCAGGTTAACCTTTATTGGCATGAACGAAACTTTCTCGCATCTGGTTATTGGAAAAATGTACGAAGCACAATTCGCTACGGACTTGAATTAGTAAAAAAGGGTTATAACGGTATTTATAGAAACTCATCAAACTATAGCTGTGTTTATAGTAATGGTGCTCTTGACTATGACAAAGTCATTCGAGGCTCTTGGGCCGGAGTTTATAATTCTGGCAATCTTTCTGCGAGTTGTCGCTTTGCAAACCCTTCAAGTGACTGGGCGAGAAATGATATTAACTTTAAAAATAGCTTAGAGAAAATCAAATCTCTGGATGATGCAAGCTCTAGAAGCTCACATTATAGTGTCAACGATACTGAAGATGAGCTGCTCGGTTCAATTATCAGCCATTATAAAAATAAAATTCAATCAGCTGCAGTCCTTACAGACTATATAATCAATCATCGTGTAAGTGGAACAGATACAACCCAGCCAAGACTTGACTCGACGAGAGATGAGCCAGTTGTTTTAGATCAAGACCCAATAGTTCCTGAGCCAGTTGTTCGACCACCAGTTATCACAGCACCAAGAAATGAGTTTAATCCAATACGCTTATATCAAGTTACAGCAACGACTCTAAACTTTAGAGACGGACCAAGTACTCGCTTTAATGACTGTGGTAATCTTCCAAAAAACACAGAAGTGATCGTCAAAGCCGTTCAAGGTGACTGGTTGGAAATTGTTGAGGATGAAGTTCTCGCTTATTATTATGAAGAAGGAAATAAATGCGAAGGTGAAACGAGGTTCGCTCATAAAAACTATCTGATCGATAAAGGTCCATTATTTGATGATCCCGAAGTCGTTGAGGCAGACCCAACTCCAGCTGCAGCAGTTGTTGTTACACCAACTCCAGCACCTAGAGAGGAGCCAAGCCAACCAGCGCAAAATGAAACACGAATTCAAGGTCGTGCACTAGGCTGGGCAAAGGTACGAGAAGACAGACCAAGTGGATACACAATGGCGCCTTCAACAGGTCAAGTCATAGGACCAGCAGGACAAGAACTCATTATTTCTGAAGTTGTTTGGAATAGTTCGAATTCTACACACCCTTGGTATAAGATAGAGTCTCCAGTTAAAGGATGGGTGTACGGTCAATACGTAGACATTACTGAGGACTAAAGTTGAGAAAAAAGTTATTAATTGTATGGGTTATCTTTATTGCAGGTTTGTTCGCATGGACAAACCTAAGGCGCCAAAATATTGAAAATGAAAAACTACAACAAGCAACAAGCTCTGTTGATAGTCATAAAGACCAAGAGGAATCTTCGAACGATAACAATATTGCAGTACCGTTTCCTGTAAAAAGCATTGAACCTGCACCATCACAAATGGTTGAAGACATAAAAAATGTTTCAGTTTCTCCTGAAGCGCTTATTGCAAAATGGAAAGATCAACCAACGGTGTTGGCAAATAGTCTTATTGAAGATTCAAAAAGACTAAGTGAATGCTTGCTTAAAGATCTTTGCGGTGAGGAGCCGAGTCCAGACTCTCCCTATTTTGATAAGAATAATACCCCATCACATTCTTTACTAGAACATGAGCTGACGACTCTCGCTTTTTTGCAAGAATCAAATAGTTTCAATGAAGAACTACTTCCGAAGTCAGACCTTGAGCAAATGCTTGATATTCAAAATGAATCAATACAAAGAATGGCGCTTGAACTAAGACTATCAGCAGGTATTGATGATCAGGCTTTCAATGAGC
>CAXBMT010000203.1:0-4601 GCA_963976925.1 uncultured Bdellovibrionales bacterium | reverse complement strand
ACCTTACTATCTATGAAAAGAACGAATATATTGGCGGCCATACCAATACAATTTTTTTATCTCCTGAAGAAACGGGAGAAAATGAAGAGATTAAGTTTGATACCGGGTTCATGGTCTTTAATGAAGTGACCTATCCAAATTTATTAAAGCTCTTTTCGGCAATCGATCAAGACTATGTTGATACTGACATGGGATTCTCAGTTACAATTCCTCAACTAAACCTTGAGTACAATGGCTCATCTTTGAACGGACTGTTTGCACAAAGAAAGAATTTGCTAAATCCAAAGTTTATTCGAATGCTCCTTCAAATTAAAAGATTCTTTGACATTGGGCTTGAGGTTTTATCAGATGATCAATTTGATAAGATGTCAGTCTCTGAGTACTTAAAGCTTAGAGGGTTTCACCCAGATATGATGAAGCAGTTTTTAACTCCAATGGCTTCTGCTGTTTGGTCAACACCGCCGGATCTTATGGGAGAGTTTCCTGTAAAGTCTCTGGTTCGCTTTATGCAAAATCATGGCTTAATGGGTGTAAATACTCAATACCAGTGGAAGACACCAAAAGATCGCTCTTGGTCTTATCGTGACAAATTGATAGCGCCGTTCAAAGATAAAATTCGTACCAATGATTCGGTCGAATCCGTTGGACAGTTTGGTCGTAAAGTTAAAATTAAAAGCAAGAGCGGAGAAGCTGAATATGACTTTGTAGTTTTCGCCAGCCATGCCGATGAAACGCGAAGAATGTTAAAAGATCCATCTGCTCTACAAAAAGAATTACTAGCTCCTTTTAAGTATCAAAAAAATATCGCCACTGTTCATACCGATAGTTCAGTGATGCCAAGACTTAAGCGTAACTGGAGCTCATGGAATTATATCATTAAGGGTAACCCTGAAGGTTTAGAGGATGCTTTTACTGTTTATTGGATGAATCGCCTGCAGGGTGTTTCAGAGCATCAGGACTACTTCATTAATATCAATGGTGAAGAGCATGTTGATCCAAAGAAAATTCTCAGACAAATAGAGTATTATCATCCTTTATTTGATACCGAAGCTGCTTTGGCACAAAAAAGGCTACATGATTTAAATCGCAGTGATGATCCATTTTTCTTTTGTGGATCATACTTCAGGTTCGGCTTTCATGAAGATGCATTATCATCCTCAGTTGATTTAGCTGAAATTATTCTTGGGCACTCACCGTGGCAATAGCCTCAAAACTTGTCCATTGTCATGTGAAACACACTAGGTTTACTCCTCGCAAGTATCAGTTTGGAGCTAGTTTCTTTTGGTTCGGACTTGATATCGATAGTATTGATGATGACTTTAGTTCTCTTCCTTTGGTTTCACGTAACCGCTGGAATATTTTTCAATTTAGAGACGATGATCATATAGATTTTAATCAAGGAAATATTCGCTCTAATATAGAATACTTCTTAAAAGAAAACGATGAAGAGCAAAAGCCAGAGAAAATTACCCTTTGGACCAATTTACGTTTTCTAGGCTATGTCTTTAATCCTGTGAGTTTTTACCTTTTAACAATGTCTGATGGTACACATAGAGTTATTATGGAGGTTGGAAACACCTTTAATGAACTTAAGCCATTTTACGTTCCAGCTTCCTCTTTTAAAGACAACAAGGCTGAAATAAGAGTGCAAAAGCACTATTACGTTTCACCGTTTATTGCTTTGGATACCTTTTTTACTGTTAAGTTTAAATTTGAAGATGACACAATCTCAATTATTGTAAACAGTGACTATGAAGACGGGACTAAAGTTCTTTCAGCAAATCTCTTTGGAGTTTATGACAAGCTAAGCACTAAAAACTTAGTTTTCTCTATTATTAAACATCCATTCGTAACACTTAAAATCATTGGTCTAATCCATTGGCACGCGCTTGTTTTATGGCTTAAAAAAATTCCATATATAAGTAAAGATGACAATCCAGAACTGCAGCAGGGGAACATGGTATGGAAAAAGTAAAAACTTGGGATCTTGAAACCTATCCAAATAAAAACACACTTTTTCGTAAAGCAGTTTTCACACTTTTAAATAGTTTTAATAAGGGTACTCTTAATATTACACTTCCAAATGGTGATAAACTTCTCGGAGGAGATAAGACTGGTGATGCTCATGCAACCATTCATATCAAGAAGGAGAGTTTCTTTAAGCGTTGTGTTCTTGGTGGAGACATCGCCTTTGGCGAAGCTTATGTTGATGGAGAATGGGATACGCCAGATATCACTTCTGTTATCCGTTGGATGATTCTTAATGTTGAAAACTCAGGCGTTATGTCAGGCTCTAAGTCTAAAGCTGCGTTCTTTAATATTTTAGGCCAAGTGAATAGAGTTGGGCATCTAGTAAAAAGAAATTCTAAATCAGGTTCTAAAAACAATATTGCCTTTCACTATGACTTATCGAATGACTTTTATAGTAAGTGGCTCGATCCTTCGATGACTTACTCATGTGGATACTTTGAAGATAGCGACACTTCCCTTGAACAGTCTCAGGTTAATAAATATCAATTGCTATGTGATGATTTGGCGTTGCAGCCAAGTGATCATGTGCTTGAAATTGGTTGTGGCTGGGGAGGCTTTATGGAGCATGCCGTTTCAAAGTACGGCTGTAAGTACACGGGAGTTACTATCTCTCAAGAGCAACTAAAGTACGCTTTAGATCGTGCAAAAAAATTAGGCATTGAAGATAAAGTAGAAATCCTTTTTTGCGACTACCGTGACCTTGATGGTAAGTTTGATAAAATTGTCTCAATTGAAATGATCGAAGCTGTTGGTCACGAATATCTTCCCGTTTATTTTGGAAAGTTGCAGTCCTTATTAACTAAAGAAGGCCTTCTTGTGATTCAGGCTATTACATCTCCTGACTCTCGTTATGATGAGTTTCGAAAAGGTGTCGATTGGATTCAAAAGCATATCTTCCCAGGTTCACTTTTACCTTCAGTGGCAGCGATGACTGAAGCCGTTAAGAAAACCGGTGACATGCACCTTGTAAACCTTAGAGATATTGGAACTCACTACGCTACAACTCTTAGACTTTGGCGTGAAGCTTTTAATAAAGAATGGTCAACAATCAATCCACTCGGTTTTGATGAAGCTTTTAAAAGAAAGTGGAACTATTACTTAAGCTACTGTGAAGCTGCTTTTGAGATGAGAAATATCTCTGATGTTCAATTAACTTGGTCTAGACCAAACAATACTAGCTTTTAACGATCTCGATAATCAAAGATAAGATCAATTGATTTATTAAATCTACGTTTTTGATAATTAGAGTTCTTATCCCATTTTTTATCAAGTTTTTTTACCCAACGAAACATTGTATCGGGGTCAAAGAAGCTTAAAAACTTTGCGCCTGGCTCATTTGGCTTTGCCCAAGACGTCTTGCCTGGCTTTAGAATGAGGGGGATTAGCTTAACATCATCTCCACCTTCATTATGATCATATGGCTCTTGCTCGCCATCAATATACTTCTTAGAGCTATAAGGACCAATATACTTTTTTGGTACCCAAACACTTCCAGACCATGCTTTTAAATGTTCAGAATCAGCGACACCTGCAGCTTGAAGAAAAGATACACCAAACGCTGAGCATCCTGCGCCTTCTCCAGCTAAAGTATCAACTGGAAACCCATAATTATGCATACCTAGTTTTTCTACAAAATTTTCGTAGTGATCAAACATTTTTTTACAGGCATCATCACTTATTAGATATGTCATTGAGTGAACTTGACCTCTACGTCGCTTAATGGCGATTTCATTACTTAGCTTTTCTTCGCTTTCAAGTTCACCTGGAAATATATGAAAAAGTACTCCTAGTCCTGCATGTTCTTTAAGTACGACTCGCTTAGTTTCGCCATCTCTAGACGTCATCCCAGTAATTAAGCTTTTATCACCACATGTTAGCTTTATAGAAACGTGTCCAAGTAATCTTTGATTACCATTAAAGTATCTCATTGCTTCATTTTTAACGACAGATGCTGCCAAGGACTTTGGTGATTTCCAATTGACTCCAACAGAAGATTTAAAGGCATATATTGTGAAGCTATTCATAGCACTTGCCTGTTGAACAAATAGTGTGACTAAAGCTGTTATTAAAATTCTCATAACAAAGAACTTGCCATGATTGTCAGGGGAATTCACTCAAAGGGATAATATTTACAGATAAGAGGTTGTAAGCTTAAGTAATCACAACCTAAATGCGGTCATTTAGCCAATCTCTTAAGTCCATAATCTCTTGGATATCAATTTCATGGGCCATTTCATAGCTTTTAAATTCTATCTTCATTCCAGTTTTATTTAGCTCTTCGATGCCATTAGATGTCTCGTTATAGGGTATGGCTTCATCAAACTTACCATGCGCAATAAATGCATCAATATGTTCGTATTTTTTATTCAGAAGTAATTCATCACGTGGAAAGATTCTTGGACTAAGGGCAACCACACCCGCAAATTTATTATGATCCTGCATGGCCATTTCTAAAGCTATCGAAGCCCCTTGAGAAAAACCTGCTAAAAATAAATTATGTGATTCAATTTCCATTTGCTCAATTTGTTGGTTGATTAATTGAATAGCTTCACTAATAGATTGAAATGGAG
>CAXBMT010000202.1:0-4602 GCA_963976925.1 uncultured Bdellovibrionales bacterium | reverse complement strand
AATACAATTGACCTTTCTCGTTATGTGATATGATAATATCTTTTTGAGTAGCTACATGATTCTCTTTTACACCCTCAATCCATTTTCTTATAACGGCGTGATGTAAGTCCATGATCTTTGGATTCAAGCCACCATCTTGACCGAAAAAGAATTTTTCATGTCTTGGAAATAAACAGTCATCGAGAAAGATTAAGTCTAAAACATTATTTCTTTCAACGAACTCCTGCCAAGCACCATACTCTTCTTTAAATTGATGAGTTAGCGATGGATATTGTTTAAAAAATTCGTAATATTGATTTTGCGCTTTTTCGACAAAGTCGAGAACAATAGTAGCATCTTCTAAACTTCGAACGTAATCATCTTCATCGGCATAGTTATTAACTTTGATGATTGTTTTTCTTTCTGAATCTAAATGTTCTTTGAGTTGATTAAAGTCTGGTAACTCGGGGAGATCATTTGTTGGCAATTGGAGGCTTCCTCGTAAAGAGGGGATAAATCCCCTGAGTTAATCTTACAAGGCTAAATGCACCTAGTAAATTAACTCAGGGTGAAAATTAACGGTCTAGTTCAACAACGAATGCAACTGCCATTTGTGAAAACTTGGCAGCATGAGTAGCTGTGCCACGCGAAATATCAATCGTGTCACTTGATGTATGAATCTTCTTATTCATCTCTTTCATTTTAGCTTCAAAAGGCATTGAAGCTGGGAAACCATTTGAGTGCCATGAAGCATGGTCAGAACAACCATATCCACACTTGTCATAACCCCATGACAATCCTTCAAGATACTCATCAATGATTTTGCCAATAAATTCATTTTGATCTGCATTAGTGAAGTCAGTCATCATAACGATGTCGAACTCATCTGAACCTTTAAAGTTAGTCATATCTAACTGCATTACACCGATTACGTTTTTACCGGCATTCTTGTAGCTTGCTGCAATTTCTTTTGATCCACGAAGTCCAACTTCTTCTGCCGCGTAACCCATGAATTGAATCGTCTTATTTGGACGATAAGAGTTTTGCATTAAAACGCGAATAACTTCAGTAATAGAAGACATACCTGAAGCATTGTCGTCTGCTCCTGGAGCTCTTGAGTTAGCACCGCCAAAGAAGCCGGCAATTGAGTCAGCATGTCCGCCAACGATGATTACCTCATCAGGGCTAACTGCACCTTCGATAGTCATAACAACTGAAGGCTGCTTCCAAGATGCGTGATCAAAAAATTCAACTTTAACGTCTGAGCGACCAGCCGTTAGCTCTAACCAACGCTGCTTAATCCACTCTTGCGACTGAACACCAGTATCAGCTTGGTAATAGCGGTTTTTAAAAGAAGACAGCTTTCTAATTGTTGCTTCAATCTCAGAGGCTTGCACCTGTGGAATAAGCTGCTCAACTGTATCTTGTTGATCAATTGAATAATTCGCAAAGATTGCTTTCGCCGCTAACTGGCGCGAATCTTCGTTAAAAAGTTCTAGACGTGCTTCATCAGCATTGTCATGGAACATAAATCCACCACAACGATTAAAATCTTCATGCATCATATGTGAAATAAATTCTACGCCTGATTCTTTTGTCTTAATTAAAGCGATGCCGTCACGAACTTCCATGACTTCAACATTGTTTTTAAAATTAGACTTAGCAGCCGTTAAAGCGTCAGCATCAATTGTTAAAAAGACATCTTTTTCAGTTGATTTAGGATTAAATTTAGATAGTTCTACATGGTCATGAGCTTGGACAATTCCTGTACCAATAGTCATAACTAGCAGCATCATGCTTAGTTTTTTCAAAATAGCCCTCCGTTGGCCGTGCAAGTATTTTGCGTTTCTTCCTTGATTGTCATTACAATGAATGGACCAAACAAGTGTATCTCTCTTTATTAGGATTGCGAGAACACATGCCTTATAAATTCTTACAGGTGAATATGAAAACTAAGACATGGTTAACTGAAACGCTCAAGATTAAGTACCCTATTATTATGGCTCCAATGTTTCTTGTCTCAAACGATGAGATGCTTATTGCTGCTGCTAAAGCTGGAATTACTGGCTGTATACCTGCGCTTAATTACAGAACTCCTGAAGATTTTGAAGCCGGACTTAAAAATCTAAAAGAGAACTGCCCGGGTCCTTTTGGTATAAATTTAATAGTTAATAAGTCCAATGTTCAGCTTCCAAAGCAAATAGAGCTACTGACCAAATATGTCCCTGATTACATTATTACTTCCTTAGGCTCACCGCGTGAGGTTATTGAGAAGGTTGGAAAGCTTGGTTCGAAGATAATGTGCGATGTTGTCGATGTTGATTACGCTTTAAAGGTTGAAGAGCTTGGAGCTGACGCATTAATTGCAGTTAACTCCGGTGCTGGCGGACACGCTGGTAAAATCCCAAGTTCGATTCTTATTCCAATGCTTAGAGAGAAATCAAAACTCCCAGTTATTGCTGCTGGTGGGGTTGGCACCGGTGACTCACTTTTATCTATGCTCGCTCTTGGTGCAGAAGGCGCATCTATCGGCTCACCATTTATCGCAAGCAACGAGGGTGGAGTTAATAATGATTACAAGCAAGCATGCATTGACTATGGTGCTAGCGATATCGCCATGACCACGAAGGTATCAGGTACTCCTTGTACCGTCATCAAAACACCTTATGTTGAAAAGATTGGTCTAGAGCAAAACTTTGTAGAGAGCTTTTTGAATTCAAATAAAAAAATTAAGAAGTATGCAAAAATGTTAACTTACTACAAGGGAATGAAGTTGCTTGAAAAAGCTGCGTTTTCAGCTACATATAAAAGTGTCTGGTGTGCAGGTCCTTCAATTGAATTTAGCCGAAAGATTGAATCAGTTGATACAATTGTTAAGAAGTTAATAACCGGCATGGAAGATGCTCATAAAAAGCTAGAGGCGCGACTAAGTGACTAAGGCTAAGTTTTCGCTACTTGGAAACCCCAACTATACGCGACTCTATATTGCAGGAACAGCATCAGAGCTAGGCTCATTTATTACTGAAACAGCTTTGATGCTTTTAGTGTTTCAACTTTCTGGTGATGATAAAGGCTACCTAGGCTTAACCAGAGCCGTCTTTCTTCTTTTCTTAACTATTGGTGGAATAATGGGGGGACCAATTGGTGCCCTTAAAAATCGTCGCCAGGTTTTAATCTTTTGTGATGTTATCAGGATTCCAGTTGTAGCAAGTCTATTCTTCCTTAGAGATCCTGACGCTATTGTTTGGATGAACGGACTCATTGCCTTGTTTACGGGTATCTTTAATCCTTCAAGACAAGCAATGGTTAATGAGATCGTTCCTCAAAAGAAAATAAAACAAGCTAATGCACTTTTTGGTTCAACATTCGCGACACTACATTTAATTGGTCCATTTGTAGGTGCCTGGGTCTTTGCTCAAACTGGTAGAATGCATGAAATTTTAGCCTTTGATCTTTTTACATATTTTATAGGTATTTGGTTTTTAAGTCGTATTGTTTACCAGCCTAAAAAAGTTCAACAAGAAAATAAATCAAGTTTTCTAAAAGAACTAAAAGACGGTTTTTCATACTTAAAAATTAGACTCGATCTTATCTCAATGTTTGCCAATAATATTATTGCTGGCTTTGTTATTGGAATTTTAATTCCACTTCTTTTACCTTTTGTCCAAGAGCAATTAGGTGGAGGACAAAAAGAATACGGCATTCTTCTGTCTTTATTTGGTCTAGGAGGCTGGTTCTCTCACAAAACTTCTCTTTTGTTTTCAACGGGAAAAATCATTACCTGCACAATTTTCATTGAACCCCTGATGATGGGCTGGTGGGTCTACAATACAAGCCTAATCGTTGGATATTTTATCTTTTTCTTATGGGGCGTATTAGTTTTTACGAGGATTCCATCACAACTCAACCATATATCTGAAACAGGTCCCTCCAATGTTTTAAGCCAGATGTTTTCACTACTAGATCTAGCTTTTGTCATTCCGAACATTTCAAGTGGAATACTTCTCGCGTTTATCGCTAATAGCACTTCAACAGTTGATCTTCTTACTTATAGCGCCATTATGTTTGCTTGCTTAATTTGGCCAAGAGCATTTCTAAAGGAAACACAAAGCTTATTTAGTAATGATGTTGAAAAAGTTGATCGAGACGTCGATCCAGAGAATGAGGCTTTGTCTTAATTAAGCTTTCAATTTATAATACAACCATGAAATCACATATATGGCTTAGATCTGAAACTAAAGATCATGAAAAAAGAACTCCCCTCACTCCTATTGGTGCAAAACAGCTTATAACTGATGGCCATAAAGTCACAGTTGAAAAGTGCCAAGACAGAGTCATAAAAGATGAAGAGTATTTATCTGTAGGGTGTGACATGGTCGATGGTCATACTTGGACTAATGCTCCAAGCGAAGCCATTATTTTGGGACTTAAAGAATTACCTGAGGACGATTTTCCCTTAAAGCATCGTCATATTTATTTTGCCCATGCTTATAAAGGACAAGCAGGTGCTAAGGATATCTTAAATAGATTTAAATCCGGGCAAGGTTCACTCTATGACCTGGAATATCTTGTTGACGAGAATAACCGCAGAGTTGCGGCTTTTGGTTTTTGGGCAGGATTTAG
>CAXBMT010000201.1:0-4657 GCA_963976925.1 uncultured Bdellovibrionales bacterium | reverse complement strand
CTTTATCAACTTTAGGATTAGAGCCTCTTGCATAGGCACCAACAGTAATAAGGTCTTCATTTTCTCTATACGCGGCCATGAGATCTCGTAAATGAGATGCAACTACTCTATGCTCACGAGAAGCTACTTTATTCATCACCCTTGAAAGGCTTGCTAGAACATCAACGGCAGGAAATTGGTTCCTGGAAGCAAGCTCACGACTAAGAATGATGTGACCGTCTGCAATCGCTCGAACGGAGTCAGCAATTGGCTCATCCATGTCACCGCCTTCAACAAGAACGGTGTATATTCCAGTAATAGATCCACCAGTTGAAATTGTACCTGCTCTTTCCATGAGTTTAGGAAGGCGTGCAAAAACTGAAGGTGTATAGCCTTTAGCACCAGGAGGTTCACCGGCTGAAAGACTAATTTCACGATTGGCCATAGCGAAACGTGTAATAGAATCCATCATTAGTAGAACATCATTTTGCTTATCTCTAAAGTACTCTGCGACTGTTGTAGCAACATAGGCAGCTTTCATTCTGATAAGCGCTGATGTATCTGAGGTAGCCACAATAACAATTGAGCGAGCCAATCCTTCTGGACCGAGATCATTTTCTATAAATTCTAGAACTTCTCGACCACGTTCTCCAATAAGGGCAATCACGTTGATGTCGGCCGAAGTATTTTTGGCAATCATACCAAGGGTTACAGATTTACCAACACCAGAGCCCGCCATAATAGCAAAACGCTGTCCTTTACCTGCAGTCATAAAAGCATTAATTGAATGAATCCCAGTATCAAGAGGTTCAGAAATTGGTGGTCTCATCAGTGGATTGATCGGAGTTCCAAAAATGCTTCGTGTTTCTTGTTCTTCAGATTCAATAGGGCCTTTACCATCAATTGGTCGACACTGAAAATCGACGACGCGACCAAGTAAAGCTGGTGAAAGTTTAATTGTAGTCGTTAGTTCTTTTAAATGAACTCTTGTTTCACTATTGATGCCAGAGATTTCCTCATAAGGCATGGCCAAGCAGCGATTACCGTTAATAGAAACTACTTCACCATAACAACGCTCGCCAAACTCAGTTATAAACTCGACATTGCTGCCAATAACTGCACGAGCGAGGTTTACTTCATAGAGCATCCCTTTATTTGAATGCACTTTACCAATTTTTTGATATGGAGTTGAATACTCATAAGCCTTATAAACTTGATTTAAGTCTAAGCTTTGATCAGACATCGCTTTCCAGCCCAACAGCCTCAAACAAGCGGTCTAATTGAATGAACTGTTCTTCAAGGGTTCCGTTAATAATTCCATTATCAGATTCAATAATAAAACCATTTATTGAGACATCAGAGTCTGCTTCAACTCTAACATTCTTCAATTCACCTAATTTCTTTTGAACTATTTCTAGAACTTCAGGCATTTGTTCAAATTGAGCGGCATTAACCTGAATCAGTAAGTTTTGCTTGGCTCCTAACTCTGTAATTAGCTTCTCTAGAAGGCGCTCAACATATTTTCCATCGTCTTTTAATTCTTTAAGAGTAATCCATTTACTCAAATTTCTCACTAAACGATAGACATCGTTTTTCTCTTTTGCCAAAAGTTCTTCTTTTTCTGCTAGAACAGTTTGGATAAGCTCTGTAAGGTGAGCCAGTTTTTCTTCAGTCATTTGTCTCGTTTGATCGAAAACTTCAGCCTTACCTTGCTCGACACCTTCTTTAAAACCTTCTTCACATGCTTGCTGTTTTAAAAACTCTAGTCTTTTGAGAACTTCATCTTCAATACGTCTTTCGCGCTCGCTCATTTCTTGAGTAACCATGCCGCGATATTCGCGAACGATTGGAGAGATGCTAAAGCCGGAATCTTCAGCTCTTTTTCTTTCGGCTTTGATAACTTTCGCTTTTTCTGGAGATTGCAAAGGGTTTGACTCGCTAAACTCACGATAAAGGAAATCTTTAGCGTCACTTGAACCTGCATCTGAATGTGAAAACTCAGTGAAGCTGTAGCTTTTGATTTCTTGATTATTATCGCCTTTAGGCATGTCCATCTCCTCTTAACTAACTTACTAAACCAGTGTATCACCTTCGCCGCCGCGATTGATGAAGGCTTTACCAGATGCTTCAAGCTCTTTACATTTTTGAACAATTTCAGCCTGAGCTGATTCTACATCGGACAATTTAGTTGGCCCCATTGCATCCAAGTCTTCTTGCAGAAGCGTTGCCGCACGGTTAGACATATTTTTAAACAGCTTAGTTCTAACTTCTTCTGGTGCAGTTTTAAGTGCAATAACCAGTTTTTGCTGATCAACATCTTTAAGAAGCTGTTGAATCCCTTTGTCATCCACGAAGACAAGGTCTTCAAAGACGAACATAAGTTTTCTGATTTCTTCTGCAAGCTCCGGGTCTTTCTCTTCAACTCTAGACATAATATTACGTTCAGAGTTTTTATCCATAAGGTTAAGCATATCTGCGATTGGTTCAACTCCACCAAGCTGATTAGTATCAATAGATCCAAGTGTTGAAAGCTCTGTTTTAAGAACGTCATCAAGCTGAGCAATAAGTTCAGGCGAGACGTAATCAAGATTCGCTACGCGAAGAACAACTTCAGCTTGCAAGCCCTCAGGTAATCGTCTCAGTACATCCACTTTTCGCTCTGGTGTTAAGTGGGCAACGATCAGAGCGATTGTTTGTGGGTGTTCATTGATTAAGAAGTTTGCAAGAGTTCTTGTATCTACAAGTTCAAGTGACTCTAGGGTATTGTTAGTTCCAACATCAACGATCTGTCCAAGAAGTTGCTTAGCTCTTTCTTCACCAAGAGCATTGATAATAAAATCGCGACCTCGGTTGTCTGAAAATAGTAAGTCATTTTCTTCGTTAAGGTAGCCGTAGAATTCTTCTAAAACTCTTTTAGTAAGCCAGATAGGTGCTTTTTTAACATTGCTCATGACATTAATCATTCGTTTAACGTCATTGTCTCGCATGCTTTGAAAGATCAACTGCGTAGCATTCACTCCTAAAGATGAAAGGAGAATACCTGCTTTATCTTGCCCACTTAGGAGCGCATACTCTGTATCTGGATCAAAAGCTTTACCTTCTGACATACACTACCCTTCCCAATCGCTTTATGCGATTTGCTTGTCACTTTCACTAGCATGGATCATATCGTGGATGATCTGAGCTGCCTTGGCCGGATTTCCTTCTACCAAGGATATAATTTTCTCTCTAAGCATATTCCCTTCGATTTTCTCTGGGTTAAGCTTTTCTTCAATTTGTGGTAGAGCATCTTCAAGACCAGGAAGTTTCTGGTTAGCTTGAACTCGCTCAAGTTCTTCAAGAGTCTTAGGCAAGAAGTCTTCAACTGTCTCAACTGTGTTGTCTGTAATCCACTGAATGAATGGACGAACAACCAAGAAGAAGAATAATGATATAGCTAAACCAACTGCCAAGTACTTAAATAGTGACTTTAGAAGTTCGCGGTTTTCACGCTCTCTCATTAAAGCTTCAGCTGCCGCAAGATCCTCTTGAGCAAACTCCATATTCTTAATAACCAGTTTGTCGCCGCGTTTGTCGTTTAAGCCGATAGTTGAAGAAACGATAGCAGAGAAGTTCGCAAGATCTGCTTCACTCCAAGCTTCATACTTCATCACTGGCTTACCATTTTCGCCCATGACCGCTTCGCCGTTTTCACCGACAACCGGAATCTGCTTGCCATCGATCATAACCGCAGCAGTTACGGCTTTAACGTTAGCAACAGGTGATCTAGACTTTGTAACTTTTGATGGAACATTATAGTTTTTAGTTGAAAGTCTTTTATCAACATTATTCTTTGTTTCTGGAATACCAGGCTGAGGAGTCTCACCAGGAAGATTAGATCTAGAGCCTGGGATACCTTGTGGTGAAGGACGTGAGCCATTAATTGCTTGAGAGTTTGAAACCTCTGAAACAACCGCAGTATTTTCTTGATCATAAGAAGTTTCAGTTGAAACAGATTCAGTGTAATCAAGATTAACTGCTACTTTAGCAACAACCTTACCGGCGCCTACAACTTTCGCAAGGATCTCTTCAATTTGTTGCTCATATTTACGATTTAGCTTACTTTCTAAGGCTACACGATTAGCAGTATTTGCTGTCATCGAGTCACCAACGTTATCTGAAAGCTTCTTACCTCTTCCGTCTAGAATGACAACTGCATCTGGTCTCATACCTTCTACTGAAGATGAGATAAGTGAAGCAACACCTTTAATTTCTCTTTCGTTTAGAGTTACACCATCACTAAGATCAAGAACAACTGAAGCCGCAGGTGGTTTCTTTTCACTTACAAATGGACTGCTTTCTGGAATAGATAGGTGAACACGCGCTCTTTTTACACCTTGAATATAGCTAATTGTTTTAACTAATTCACCTTCAAGAGCTCTTTGACGATTAATTTTTTGTACAAAGCTAGTAGTACCAAAGCTTTGCTTATCGAAAACTTCATAACCAACAGTACCAGTAAAAGAAACACCCTGAGTTGCTAGCTTTAAACGCCAGACGCTGACCATGTCTTCAGGTATTCTTACGGTTTTACCATCGCTTGAAGTCTGGTAACTAATTTTATTTTCTTCAAGAAGAATAGCAATCTTCTTTGAATCATCTCTATTGAGATCAGTATAAAGTATTTCGTATCGGGTTT
>CAXBMT010000200.1:0-4692 GCA_963976925.1 uncultured Bdellovibrionales bacterium | reverse complement strand
TCGCAAGAAGATAAAGTTCTATTCAAGTCAGGTGGGACACATTGCTACTCATACGTGGGTCGTATTGGTGGTACTCAAGATTTAGTTTTAGGACCAGACTGTAAAGCATCTCAGATACTTCATGAAATGCTACATGCTCTAGGTTTTTATCATGAACAAAGTAGGCCCGATCGTGATGAATACATTCAAATTCTATGGGAAAATATTGAGCAAAAATATTTTGAGCAATTTAAAAAAGTTCCACCACTACATAGTGTCATCAATGATTCTAATTTTGATTATCAATCCATCATGCTTTATCCATCTTATGCTTTTTCAATAGGCCCGCAGGATCCAAGTATTTTAACTATTGATGGACAAGAGTATTCACCGCTCAAAACTTTAAGTACTGGTGATGTCGAAAAAATTAAAATTTTATATGAGAGCTTAAACTAGAAAGGCTTGAGATATCTTGTGGCGACTTTTTTAACGGCTTGAGTACCACTGCGACGACGAGTTTTTAAACTACTTAAATGAGACAGCAAAGAGCGACGAATTTTCTTCGTAACTAATAACCTGGCTCTTCTTACTGTATTTGACGCAATTGTCTTCATGCTAAAACCGTACCACGAACCTCAGGTTTTACAAAATCGACACGCGCACCGCACAACACAAGTTCGTTAACATAATGAAATGACAGGGGTAGTATCGTTATATGGAACGACATTCGAACTACATCAAGACTGAATCTCCTCTAAATTGGGATGAATACTTCATGCTTCAGGCCATGCTTGCAAGCTTTAGAAGTAAGGACCCAACCACCCAAGTTGGCTGTGTTTTAGTCGATCAAAACAATCATCAGATCAGTATGGGTTATAACGGTTTTGTTGCTGGTATCGATGAAGCAAAACTTCCTTGGGGAAAAGAAGATGCTGATCTCGTTGATCAAAAGTATGGCTATGTCGTTCACGCTGAAAGTAATGCCATTCTCCATTCAACAAAGTCTTTAGAAGGTTCTACCGCCTACGTTACACTTTTCCCCTGTCATGAATGCGCCAAAATGATTGCTTCAAAAAAAGTTAAAGAAGTTGTTTACCTTAGTGATAAACATGCAGATCGTGACTACTCTCCTGTTGCAAAAAAGATTTTTGAATTGTCAGCAATCACTACTCGTTCTGTGGAAATCAATGATGAGCTTGTGGATAAACTGCACCATTATCTGATGAAATTCCCCAGGTAATCAGGGCCAAAAAGACATACTTCAAGCGACAAACTCCCCTATATGACGTCTTTGGCAACCTTTTGCCCCTACCATTTCTTACAATGGTTCTACAGTTCGTAAGATTATATATGAATTTCGCCCCTATCGTCGGACCATTCAATTGGATATGCTTATTCGTGAGAGGGCCAATAAGGCTGAGATACCAGGAAGGCATCACAGTTTTATCACACCACACACTGGCCCTACTGATGACCTGAGATTTTTTAAAGATTCGATTAAGGCGCCTAAGAGAATCTGAGAAAAATTTCGAGACCGAGATCATAAACCGGGAGGCATTTATGTTCATGGCAGTAGCAGTAGAATCCGCAAAACACCCACTAAACAGAGGTGACTATAAAGTCTGGTATCTAGAAATAGATTCAGGCAACAACGTCATCGGAATAGGAGTCATGCCAAAAGCGGAAATGGTAAAGAACCTATTTCAAAATTATCAAAAATCTGGAAGCTCGAATTGGAAAGCTTTCGCTAAAGGAGCTGATGAATCAAAGGCTATTGAAGTTTATGATTTCATCTCTCAGAACATGCACGAAAATACTCACTTTGGAAATCTGCCAACACTGGCTGAATTCCAAGAAACTCTTAACCGATTGCAAACAAGCTTTGAGCTTCGTGCGATCGCTAGCTAAATAACTTAATCGAGGTACTCGCTTCTAGGATGGATATGAGTGCCTCTCTACAACAAGTATATAAATTATCTTCGCTTATGATTCTCTTCAAAAAAATCTAAATCAATACTAATACCAGCAGCGAAAACAACAGCTTTTTGTGAAGGTGTTAAATTACCAAGTTCGACCAAAAACTTATCAGCATCAGTAAAAATCTCTCTCAAAACTCCTCCCCACTTCTTAGAAATCTTTGCTATCTCTCTTCCATGAGTATCAACAATTGAAAAGGTCCATATACGCCAAAATGGAGCTCTAATACGGGCGAAGATATTTCCCTTAGAATCAGCTAAATCGTATCTTCTAAAAATAAAAGCAAAGCGTCTGTAGATATGGCCTACAGTTTTATGTTCACTGGATACTTTAAGATCAGAAAAAAACCAATAGAACGGACGATTCATCTCCATCAATTCTTTTCGATCCTTATCCCAAACTTTAATAGTAAGTGGTCGATGACTTCGCAGCATACTGCGCAATAATAACGCCCATAGTCCCTTGCGTTGTTCTGCAATAAAACCTATGGAGTTGCCTTGCTCGTCTAAGACCTTGTATTTGTTTCTAGTTTCAAAGCCTGTGATAATTTCTCCCCACTCTTTGGATTGATGCACAAAAACTTTGTCTAATGATGCAAAAAACATATCGATAACATTCATGAAATCTCTCTATTTTCCCTTGGGTTTACAATCGCTGAACACTATAATCACCCGGTATTTGCTAGGCAGTAAAGGAGCTCCACATGAAACCATTCATTATCGTCTCTGATGGCTTTGATAAGAATCAATTTAAAAAATTACAATCAAACGATGCTCTAGAAGTTCACTCTGAGAGCAAAGTTGATCAAGATAAATTAAAAGAGCTTTTACCAAAAGCAGACGGACTTATTATTCGTTCAGCGACGACAGTAACACCAGAACTTTTAGAACTAGCGCCTAACCTTAAGCTTGTTATCCGTGCAGGTGAAGGAACAGATAATATCGACAAGAAAGCATGCGCCGCTAAAGGTGTTAAGGTGGCCAATACTCCAGGTGCAAACAATAACTCTGCCGCTGAACATGCTATCGCTCTTATGATGACAGTTCTAAGAAAAACCGCTGCAGCTGATGCATCAATGAAAACTGGTGCATGGGAAAAATCAAAATTCACCGGCGTTGAACTCGCTGATAAAAAAGTCGGTATTATCGGCTTTGGTCGTATCGGACAAATCGTTGCAAAACGTCTTGCTGGTTTTGATCCAGAAATTATGTTCTTTGACCCAAGTGTTGAAAAATCAGATCTCAGTTACGCAAAAAAAGAAAGTGATCTTAAAAAAATCTTTTCTTCATGCGATATCATCACAATTCACGTCCCTCTCATGGATAAAACAAAAGGCATGATTAATCGCGAACTTCTTGAAGCGATGCCTGCTCACGCCATTCTTGTGAATGCTGCTCGCGGCGGAATTGTTGATGAAGAAGCGTTAGCTGATGTGCTTAAGAATAATAAAATCCGTGGTGCCGGCTTTGACGTTTTTGCCACTGAACCACTTGAGCCAAGCAACAAGCTTAAAGATCTATCAAATCTTGTGATGACTCCCCACCTTGGAGCCTCAACAGAAGAAGCACAAGTACGTGTAGGTGAAATGGCCGTGCATCAAATGAATGAATTTTTTGTTAATAATAACCTTTTAAACGAAGTGAAAGCATAACCGTGAAAACACTAGCAATTATTGGCTCCCAGTGGGGCGACGAAGGTAAAGGTAAAATCACAGATCTTTTGGCAGCGAAATGCGACCTAGTCGTTCGTTACCAAGGTGGAAACAATGCTGGTCACACCATTATTGTTGAAGGCAAGAAAACTGTTCTTCACCTCATCCCTTCTGGAATCTTGCACCCTCATTGCCTCTCGCTTGTCGGTCATGGCGTTGTCTTTGACCCGCGTGCCTTTAGTGAAGAACTTAAAAAAGTCACTGATGCTGGAGCTAAAATCACTCCAGAGAATTTAAAAATCTCAAGAGGTGCTACAGTCATTACGACTTACCATAAGATTCTAGATGGAGTTAGAGAGTCTCAAGGCCCTTTGAAAATTGGAACAACAGGTAAAGGCATTGGTCCTGCCTATGAAGATAAAGTTTCAAGACGAGCGTTAAAGCTTGGAGATCTGCTTGATTTAGAAACAATTAAAACTAAGCTGAGCTCTAGCCTTCAAGAAAAGAAAGCATTATTTGATTCACTTTATAAAGCAGAATATCCAAGCGTTGAGCAAGAAGCCAATGAGTTGTTTGAATACGGCAAAAGTCTTGCGCCGTATCTAGATGATACTTTCGCTTTAATTGATCAAGCATTAATGGCCGGCAAGAAAGTTATGTATGAAGGCGCTCAAGGCGTTCTGCTAGATATCGACTGGGGCTCATACCCATTCGTCACTTCATCTTCTACAGGTGCAGGTGGTATCTATACAGGTGCTGGATGTCCTGGAACCACAGTAGAAGAAGTTCTTGGCATAACAAAAGCTTATACGACCAGAGTTGGTGAAGGCCCTTTCCCTACTGAACTATTTGATCAAATGGGAGAAGACATACAAACCAAAGGTGGCGAGTTTGGGGCAACAACAGGGCGTAAGAGACGTTGTGGTTGGCTTGATCTTCCTCTTTTAAAATACTCTGTGAAAGCTAGTAACCTCACATCTTTGGCCCTCACTAAAGTTGATGTCCTTGCGAGTATGGGTAAGCTTAAAGTTTGCACTGCTTATGAAATCGACGGCAAACAATACGATATGGCGTCACCAGGACTT
>CAXBMT010000199.1:0-4781 GCA_963976925.1 uncultured Bdellovibrionales bacterium | reverse complement strand
TAGTTGGAAGGAACAAAGCGAGCCTCAACATCGTCCGTAGGACAAAAGGCGGCGCTAGCTTGCTTAGAAGCTGAATTCCTTTGAGGGGTAGGTTTGAGCCATGAGTCTGCTCTGAAGCCTTTCTTATCCATGGCTTCGCCCACTAAAAAAACAATAAATCATATGCAAATTCGTGTGTGTTTTTACTAATTATTTCGGTTCGTTTTTGTACCTAAGAGCGGCTTTTTTGTCACAATTATATCCTTAATTTTTCTTACAATTGGTTTCTAACTTATTGAAATAATGAATATTTTTCCTCTCAAGTTGCGTCAAAAATAATCCGATAAGTTACTTGACAGGGACCTAATATAAGTCGCTTTTGCGAGGGTATTTTTATGGCAGATAATAACGACGAACAGATCTTTAACGAAGACGAGCTTCAAGACATCATGAACGAGTTTGAATCACTCGAGCAGGAATATAATGACGCTCCTGAACAAGTCGAAGAGACGAAATCTGCCACTCCAACCGAGACCGTTGAAGAAAACGTGACTGAGGTTGAAGAAGAAGGTGAGCTTAATATTGTTGATGAAGTATCAGAAACAGTTGAGGCCGAGCCTGAGCATGACAACGTTGTTCCAATGTCAGCAAAAAAGTCTGCACCTAAAACAGAACACACTCATCACGATGCTACAGCATCATCAAATGTATCAATGTCTATGGAGTTTCCAATCGGTGACAAGGTCGCTCAAATTGGCTTGAACCCAGAATACGGCTTCTCATTTAATATGGATGGAGTTGAGCTCACAATTGATGAAGAGAATGGTTGTGTGATGACTCTTCCGGGCGGAATGACATTTACATTCCCAGTTCAAAATAAATCGAAGCATAAAAAGTCAGCTTAAAAAATGTCTTTAACCCTTCTGGGTGGAATCGCCAGGGGATTTTCATTGGAAGTCCCTAAAGGCGATAACGTGCGCCCAACATCTGTTATGCTTCGAAGAAAAATCTTTGATGCTCATCAAGACCTATCAGGAATAATTTTTATTGATCTTTGCGCCGGAACTGGGGCAGTTGGAATGGAAGCGTGGTCTCGCGGGGCAATGCAATGCATTTTGGTAGAAGCAGATAATAAAACATTCAAAGTCATGGGCAAGAATATTAGAAAACTCGAAGAGAAGTTTGCTGAAGACGCCGAGGATCGATCAATTTTATCCAAGCCTTCAAAGGCCCTGAATTGGTTAGTTCAGTTTCAAAGTACCTATGAGCAATGGGATGAAGAAAAGCAGAGTCAAACGATCATCTTTTTTGATCCCCCCTACGAAAATAAAGAACTCTACCAAGACTTAGTCAGTTTTAAGCTTCGAAATTGGTTTCGCGGTCGAATATGGATTGAGTCAGATCGACAAAAAGGTCTTCCGAGCGATTTTTGGCAAAGCTGGGGAGAACAGTTCACAAAAACTTACATTCAAGGCACTAGCTATATCGCAGTACTCGATTTGCGGTAACGAGTAGGCTAGACTTTAGGCTAATACTTCAGAGGAGGACTTATGTCCCAAGTTGCAAGAAAAGCAATTTATGCAGGAACATTTGATCCATTTACTAATGGTCATGCCAATATTCTTTTAAGAGCTTTAGAACTCTTTGATGAAGTGATTGTGCTTATCGCTGTGTCGCCAACGAAAAAACCACTCTTTAGTACTGAAGAAAGACTTGCGATGATTCGAGAAATCTACAAGAACGAAAAGAAGATCAAAGTTGATTCTTGGGATGGACTGATTGTTGATTACGCTAAAAAGCATAGTGTGGGAAATATTGTTCGAGGTCTTAGACCTACAGGGGACTTTGAAATTGAATTTCAAATGGCTTCTATGAATCAAAAGCTTTATCCCGAAATTGAAACGGTTTTCTTGATGACTGGGCCGGAGCATTATTATGTTTCTTCATCTCTAGTCAAAGAAATTCATAAGTACGGTCGCGATATTTCTCAGTTTGTTCCACCTGAAATTTTAAAACATTTACCAAAGAAATAAGGATTATAAGTTCATGAAACTCAGCTCACGCGTAAAAGATCTTAATGAATCTGTGACACTAAAGCTTAATGCTAAGGCCACAAGTTTGGCCGATGAGGGAAAAGAAATTTATAACCTTACAGCAGGGCAATTACCTTTTAGACCACTACCAGAGTTTACGAACTTATTAAGATCGGAATTAGATTTTTTAAAAAGTTATCAATATTCTCCTGTGGCAGGCTTTGGCGATCTTAGAAAAAAGATTATTAAAAATATCGAAGCTTCTAGAGATATAAAAATTCCTGAAGACTTTGATTGCGTTATCGGAAACGGAGCTAAGCACGCCATTGCCAACGTTCTTGGTTGTTTACTTGAACATGGCGATGAAGTTGTTCTATTAGCTCCATACTGGGTTTCATACCCAGAGATGGTAAAGTTTTGTCGTGGCGTTCCTGTGATCGTTGGAAGTAGTTCTTTTGATCAATTTGAACCAAGTATTGAGGATATCGAAGCTGCCATCACTTCTAAGACTAGAGCAATCATTATCAACTCGCCTAATAATCCAGCCGGAATTCACTATAGCGAAAAGTGGATGAGAGAATTCGCGACAATGATTAAAAAGTTTCCTGACGTCGCTATCATCAGTGATGAGATTTACTTTGAGCTTTCTTACTTTGATCCCAAACCAACATTCTTTTATCAGTTTGACCCAGAGCTTTTAAGTCGCACCGTAATTGTTGATGGAATATCAAAAACACTTGCAAGTACCGGTCTTCGCATTGGTTGGTGTATCTGTCCAAGTGATCTCGCTGCTGCTGTAACGAAGCTTCAAGGACAGACGACTTCTGGTGCTAATAGCCTAGTTCAACGAGCTCTTTCGGGTTTTGATTTATCATTGATTGAAAACTTTTTAGAACCAATTAAAAGACATCTACGTGATAACTCAGAAACACTTAAAGAAGCACTAAGAGCGGAGAAACTCTCACATGCCTGGTATCAGTCGACTTCTGCGTTTTACTTCTTAGTTGATTTTACGCAAGCACCAATAATGAATCAGTTTAAAAAATCATCTGATGATAGTACCGATTACTCTTTTGAACTTTGTGAAAAGCTTCTAGAGGAGTTCGGTGTCGCCATGGTTCCAGGTCAGGCTTTTGGCATGCCTAACTCTGCTAGGTTGTCTCTTGTCATGGAGAAAGAACCGTTTAAAACGGCCTGTCAGAAGTTAACTCAATTTATGTCGATTAATTAAAGATCAAAATGCATATTAAGAAGAGAGAGAGCGAATACGATGCGCTCACTCTCTTTTTCTTTAAAGCTTGAACCTATTTCTGTACCGTAGAATCCAACCTTTAAATTCATGAAAAGAAAATCAAACCCTAAACCATAAGAAGCATAACCGCCGTTCCATCCAGCATAGACAGATAACAAGGGAAGACGCACACGTGTACCCAGTTTAATTTTACTAGCAAAAGGCGTTCTGGCATCAATGATATTGCTATAGTCAGCCGAGAAGGTCGCATCAAAGATCTTAAAGTCCATACTGTAGCTAGTGCCAAGGTTAACGGACATTTCTTGTGGCTGAATATCTCTAAGATTAGCGTTGTCTTTTTTAAACTTGGTATCACCAACATCAAGAATAGAGAGTCCAAAAACTAAAAGACTACCGGGCATTCTAAAGACCTGTTCTGCGCCAACATCAAAGCCCCAGCCATCGCCTCCGGTGTAACCAAGTTGGCGACGAATTTCTTTATAACCATCAGCATTGTTAATAATCTGCAAAAGCTCAGTTCCAAATAAGTCATAACGGCCTTTGAGACCATTTCTGTTCACATGCTTAATAGCTGCGCCAACAGAAAATTGAGAAGGGGACTTAGAATTACCTTTTATATTATGAGAGTAGCCCATAATAAAACCGCGATCATAGCGGTAATCGATATTTAAATTGGGATAGATGGCATTTTCTAAAACCATCGATGTTTTATTATTGGCAAAAAGGCTAAAGGCAAAGTGCTGCATCTTAATTGTTGGAGTTCCGCCTACCTGAAAAAAGACTGGGATACCTAAAACTCTCTCAGTAATACCTTCAGCTGTTTTAGGAAAATTCTCAAACTTACCACTAAGGCCAAATTTCATCTTTTTTACATTTTTATCTAGAACATCGGGAAGTTCAAAGTCAGGGGTGATGAACTGCAAACTTACGCCAGAGTGTCTTCCAAGTGCGGCCGGATTATAAAATAAAGTATTTTCGTCATCGGCCACAGCAGTGTAGGCATCACCCATTAATGAGGCTTCTGCTGATCTTCCAAGATAACTAAACTCAGCCTGAACATTGGTTGCAATGCTCAGTAAGATAAAAGTTAATCCTAAAAGGAGTTGAGTCACTGGTGTAGTCCCTCCCAAATGAGGGCGTAATATCTTTCCAAGTGTTCAATATTGTATGTATTGTCAGCGTTGTTTTCACAAACACTTTGAGTCTTTACTGTACACGTACCACCGAAATCTACTCCATAAGTCGCAGTAGCATCGGCACAAGCATCTTCAATATTCGTGGCTAACTCATCAAGGTCACCGATATTTCCGTTATTGCCTGTTGGATCAAGTGAAACGTTAGCAAGGATATCTAAAAAATTATTAAAAAGAACAATCCCTTCACATAGGCGAGTTCTATTTCCAGTTAAGTCCGCATTGCCTTCATTGAAAGTATCGCATGTACCTAGAGGACCAACAGCCGTGATATAAGCTTGAGCTTGAGCAGTTTGATCAGTAACAATTTTTTGTAATTTTTTA
>CAXBMT010000198.1:0-4796 GCA_963976925.1 uncultured Bdellovibrionales bacterium | reverse complement strand
AGCCTAGATAATTATTTGAACCGACCATGATCTGATCTTGTCCATCAACCTTTACTACTGTGCCTTCAGAAGACTCAATTGATCTGAAAAAAGGGAAAAGATTTTGAGCTCTAAGGAACTTAGCCTTTTCAACTATCTTGTTGTCCGAGAAGGGCATGACACCATCGCTTGTGTGAGTGAATATAGTCTCTATGTGTCATACCTGAGTGCAAAACTCGAGTCAATTGGATTTCAGCTATTTGCGGCTTCTGTGAAAAGATTATCTAGAAAACTAGCTTTGTTTGGCCTTTCTTTCAGCTAATTTCTTACGAACCTCTTCACCTCTGGCTTCAGAATTCACCTGACGGTAAAGATCTTCCTCAACTTGCGGCTTTAAGTCGACAAAGGCGATCCCCACTTTTTTACTAGGCTCTTTGGCTTCAGCATCCCAAAGACCTGCAATTCGAGCTTTAGGAATCTCAAAGCGCTTACCACAAAATAGTAGGGCACAACCTTCATGGAGATCGTCTTTTTCAAAGATTTCAGCTTCCTCAGCGGGAATAATAAAGCTAATTCCTCCGGCCGATATATCCTGGCATTTATAGACGACTTCACCTATTTTAAATTGAATCTTGATATAACTGGAGGCCATAAGACGATAGTTTGTTCTTTGCTGCCCGCGGTAGATATCATTAACCAGAGGGACGATATAGACCTTATTCTCTTTGTCATACTCAAGCAGGCTATAGGTAAAATACTGATATTTACCAACAGTCATTTTGAGAAAGACTTCTTTATTTAAGAGCGGAGAAAGTTTTAAGAGGGAGAGTAGTTTAGAGGTCGACTTTAGAAGCAGACGAGAATTTTCTTCGTCGTATTTATAGGCCTCAAAATCCTCAACGGTGTCTTCACTCTTTCCTTGTTTCCATAGCTGAACAAGACCTTTGTCTTCTGTGTGGTCTAAAGCGACACTGCGCAACTCATCACTATCGATGACAATGAAATAATGCTTTTTATTATGATCGGCCAAGAAACAAATCCCTTCTATGCATTTATCTCTATTCTACGTGATTTCAAGAATTTCGAAAGTATTAGATGCATCATGCCGCTGACTTATTTGGTTAAATCATGGCACAATGGCTAAATACTCGATTTTATATACGCAGATTCCTGGAGGCCTTATGAAAGCTGAACAACCTAAAATGATTAATCTAAAAGACTATAAGCCCTCTAATTATACAATCAGCGACGTTTATTTAACTTTTGAGCTTGATGACACTAAAACCAAAGTAACGGCCACTTCTAGAGTTATTCAAAACCAGGGTGGTGAAAATAAGCTTATTCTCAACGGTGAGCATCTAACGCTTGAATCTGTCGCGATTGATGGCAGAATTCTTTCAAAGGAAGAATTCTCACTAGACGGTGACTTTCTAACTATCCCAAATACACCGGCTTCATTCACTCTTGAAATTGTTAACTTTAATAACCCAATCGAAAATAAAGCTCTTGATGGGTTATATAAATCTGGCTCTATGTATTGCACTCAAAATGAACCTGAGGGCTTTAGAAGAATTACCTATTTTCTAGATCGTCCTGATGTTTTAGCGAAATATACCACTAAGATTATTGCCGATAAGAAAAGTTACCCAGTTCTGCTTTCAAACGGAAACCTAGTTTCTAGTGGTGACTTAGCCGATGGTAAACATTTTTGTGAATGGGAAGATCCATTTCCAAAGCCTAGTTACCTCTATGCTCTAGTCGCCGGTGATCTTGGTATGATTCAAGATTCATTTACGACAAAATCAAATCGTAAAATTGATTTAAGAATTTACTGCGATAAAGGTAATGAAGAAAAATGTCACCACGCTATGGAGTCGCTGAAAAAGTCGATGAAATGGGATGAAGAGCGCTTTGGTCTTGAATACGACCTTGATATTTATATGATCGTTGCTGTTGATTCATTCAATATGGGCGCAATGGAAAATAAAGGTCTTAATATCTTTAACAGTGCTTACGTTTTAGCAAAACCAGAAACAGCTACTGATGATAATTTTTTAGGAATTGAAAGCGTTGTTGGGCATGAATACTTTCATAACTGGACAGGTAACCGAGTCACTTGCCGAGATTGGTTCCAGTTAACACTCAAAGAGGGCTTAACTGTCTTTAGAGATCAAGAGTTTTCAGGTGACTTAAACTCAAAAGCGGTTCAACGAATTAGTGATGTTGCCAGGCTTAGACAAGCACAATTTCCTGAAGATGCTGGTCCAACTTCACACCCAATTAAACCACAATCTTATATAGAAATTAATAACTTCTACACTGCTACAATTTATGAAAAGGGTGCAGAGGTTATTCGTATGATTCATACATTCCTTGGAGAGGAAGGCTTCCAAAAGGGTATGAAGTTGTATTTTGAACGTCATGATGGATATGCAGTTACAACTGAAGACTTTGTTGCCGCCATGAGTGATGCCAACAAATTCGACTTTAGTCAGTTCAAGCGTTGGTATTCACAAGCAGGAACACCAGTTGTAAACGTTGATCAAAACTTTGATGAATCAAAAGGAGAGTTAACACTTACTTTACGTCAAAGTTGTCCTCCAACTCCTGGCCAGGATGTTAAAGATCCATATCACTTCCCAATGGCCATTGGCTTTTTAGATGCTGAAGGCAAGGAAGTCCCTCTTAATTTAAGTGAGTCTAAGCATGAACAAAAACTGATTAGCCGTGGAATTTTAGAAGTTAAAGAAGCGAATGAAGTATTTGTTTTTTCTAATTTAAAAGCAAAGCCGATACTATCTTTAAATCGTAATTTCTCAGCACCAGTTAACCTTGAGAGAAATACATCAATTACTGACCTTGCTCATTTACTAGCTTTTGATAGTGATGAGTTTAATCGCTATGAAGCTGCTCAAAACTTAGCGACTAAGATGATTGATGAGCTAGTAGGGAACAAGAACTTTGAAGTATCTAGTCAATATTTAGATGCCGTAGCAACTCTTGTTAGAGATAACTCGATCGATAGTGCCTTTAAAGCATTAGCATTATCCTTGCCGGCCGATGAGATTTTATTTCAAAGGTATAAACCGCTTAACCCAGTCCTCGTGGTCGAAGCTAGAGATAGCTTAAAGGCGACGATTGCTAACCATCTTGAAAAAGATTTCCTGGCAATGTTTCATGAGCTAACTCCAAAATCTAAAGATTATAAGTTAGATCCAGTTTCAGTTGGTAATCGTTCTCTTCGTAATTTATCTTTAGGCTTTTTAGCTCTTACTAAAAATCATGATGAATTAGTTCTTAGTCATTTTAAAACTGCCAGCAATATGACAGACGAGATTTGTGGTCTGCGCCTAATCGTCAATCACATACCAAATCATGCTCAGAGTTCTTTAAAAGACTTCTACCAAAAGTGGAGAAAAGAAACTCTTGTGATGCAAAAGTGGTTAGGTGTTCAAGCTCTAAGTGGAGCAGAAGGTGCTCTAGAGCTTGTTAAATCCCTCGAGAGTAGTGATGTTTATGACGTAAATGTCCCCAACCTAGTTCGATCTTTATTATTAACTTTCACCAGAAACTTTAAGCACTTTCACGCTGCTAATGGTGAAGCTTATCGATTCATTGGAGAGAGAGTCCTTAAACTTGATAGTATCAATCCTCAAGTTGCTGCTAGACTTATGTCATCGTTTGGATCTTTTAAGAAACTCACACCAGAGCTTCAAAAACAAATGCGTCCAGTATTAGAGAGTATTGCAGCTAAGGATGGATTATCTAAAAATACGTTTGAAGTTGTAACGAAAACATTGAACAGCTAGCTTTTAGGCTTTACACTTACGAATAATGAAATATTTTAGTTTTATATTTATCTTAACTCTTATCGGTTGCTCGTCTGGTGCAACCGGTGGAGCTAAGTTTAAAAAAGGTAAGTGTATTGAACGCCCTTGGGGTGCTTATACTTTCCAAGTTGCCGATCAAGCCAATGATACTTATTTTCTTTATAAAGTAGGCTATATGGGCAAGGAAATCATTAGAGTTCCTTTTGATATTGCCCATAAAGAATACGTTGAAACTGCTTGTCCCTAATCAGCGTCTATTTGAATTAAGTTCGCGTATAGCTTGCGGCGAGAGCCACTGACTCTTTTCTTCCCATAACCACCAACCACGATTCTCAATTGAGTTTTCGACAGATCGTCTGCGATCAGTGTCATTAATTCTTTCATCAATTCTTCCATCTCTAATTACGCCTGCGTACTGAGATGAATTAAAGGCATAAGTCAGATGGTCAGACAGTAGGTTATTAGTAGCATTAATTTCACTAGTGATAGCGTCTTTGGTTGTTTTATTGAAGCCCGTACAGTCTGCCTGGGTATAGAGTACTTTTTGATTTGATCTTCTTTGATTTGGGATTTGAACTCGAGCACCACAAACGATGCGATAAACTTTATAGCTTCCATTAACAATTTGGCTTTTATCTACAACATAATAGGTTACAACACGATGATAAACATTTTGATTGAGAGCTTCTGCCAGTTGAAAGCCCGCGCCTCCACCAGAAAAAGTTCTTTCAATAAATGAGGGTTCCCTAACTTGAACCTCTCCAACAATTTCCAGATCTCTTTGATGTTGTGGGTGACTATTTACTTCACCAAGCATCTGCTCCATGCGCTCACGGGCCATGCCCAAAATGATAGCATTTTCACTGTCGGTTGCTTGGCCGTGTACTTGGAAACTGAGGAGTATTAAAATTAAATATTTCATTAAAATATAATAACTCAAAAGTTTAATTTCTAAGAGTAGGAAGGAATAGCTATCGTAATTTCAGA
>CAXBMT010000197.1:0-4830 GCA_963976925.1 uncultured Bdellovibrionales bacterium | reverse complement strand
TTATACAAAGCGACTTCTTCTATCACTAAGAATATGGAAAAACGTGGTGGTGGATTACTTGATCTTAAACTTGTTAGCCGTCAAGAAGACGAGCCTGGTTACTACCAGCTGTGGGCTGAGTTTGAAACTTGTGATGCGATGGGTGCCAACTTCATTAACTCTGTTTTAGAATCTCTCGGCCAAGCTTTTAAAAATCTAGTGGCTGAATATAGCGACTTCACTGAGCAAGAAAAACAACTACAAGTCGTTATGGCGATTCTTTCTAATTACACACCAGACTGCCTTGTTAAAGTTGAAGTCAGCTGTCCGATCGAAGATTTGAATGATCCAGGTCACGGAATGGACGCTCAAGAGTTCGCTAGTAAGTTTAAGCGCGCTGTTCGTATTGCTAAAATCGATGTTAACCGCGCGACCACTCATAATAAGGGAATCTTTAACGGTATTGATGCTGTCGTTTTAGCTACCGGGAATGACTTTAGAGCGGTAGAAGCCTGTGGTCATACTTGGGCCGCTCGTGACGGCCAATATAGAGGCTTAAGTGACTGCTCTATTGAAAACGGTATCTTTAACTTCTCACTTGAAATCCCTTTATCTGTAGGAACCGTTGGAGGCTTAACGGCACTTCACCCAATGGCGAAGTTTTCTTTAGAACTACTAGGCAACCCATCAGCAAAAGAACTTATGATGATCATTGCCACAACAGGACTTGCTCAAAACTTTGCAGCCTTAAGATCACTAGTTACTTCAGGAATCCAAAAGGGGCATATGAAAATGCACCTTATGAACATACTCAATCACTTAGAAGCCAATGAGAAGGAAAGAGCTCATATTAGAGAAGAATTTAAAGATCGCGTTATTAGTTTTCGTGATGTGAGAAATGAAATCGCTATTCTAAGGAAATATCAGTGAGCAACGAAGCTGACGACAAAGGAAAGAACTTGCAAACAAAAGAAAGCGAATTCGCGCTATCGGTTAATCCTGTAGTTAAAACAGATAAACTTGATCAATATTACCATGGTCATGGAAAGCTTCTACTTTCTGGTGAGTACTTCGTCCTTGATGGCTCAGAAGCTTTGGCCTTACCAACAACCGTAGGTCAGTCATTAGCAGTAAGATACTCACCATCTTTTAATCCAGTTTTAAGTTGGAAGAGCTTTGACTCAAAAGGTGAGCTTTGGTTTGAAACTAAATTTGAATTTTGGCGTTTTAATACTGTTGGTTGTGAGGAAACTGAAGAAGTAAAAGTTCTTCAACAACTTCTTCGTGAAGCTAGAAAACAAAATCCACATTTCCTTCGTGATGAAGTTGATGTCTTTGTTGAAACGAGACTTGGTTTTCCTCTAGATTGGGGTCTTGGTTCAAGTTCAACGCTCGTCTTTAATATTGCTCAGTGGGCTTATATCAGCCCGTTCGAGCTTCTATTTAAGACTCTAAGTGGTTCTGGCTATGATATTGCCTGCGCTCAAAGTGAAGGTCCTATTGTTTATCAAAAGAACTCCACAGGTCCTAAGTGGGCTCCAATGGCGTTTGATCCAAGCTTTAAAGATCAGCTTTGGTTCGTTTACTTAGGTAATAAGCAAAACTCTAGAAAAGCTATTAAAGATTATAGAAAAAATAAAAGTACGCCCGCAGATATTTCTAAGATTACTGAGCTAACTAGGACTATGGCCGAAGCTGAAAGCTTAGAAGTTTTTCAAGAAGCTATGCTTGAGCATGAGAAAATTGTTGCTAATCGTCTTGGTAAAAAGACTGTGCAAGATGAGCGCTTTAGTGACTTTGACGGTGTCATGAAGTCTCTTGGTGCTTGGGGGGGAGACTTTGTTCTTGCTTCAAGTAAAATGACTCAAGAGCAAGTTAAGTCTTACTTCGCATCTAAAGGCCTAGACGTTTGCCTACCTTATCGCGATCTTATTTTACCTCCGCATAATATGGGCGCGCAAAATCAAGGTAAGCAAAATGACCTCGTCCATTAAGTCAGGACGAACTGTTTGGTCAGCTCCGTCTAATATTGCTTTGGTTAAATACTGGGGCAAAAAACCAGTTCAACTTCCTGCAAACGCTTCACTTAGCTTAACTCTTGATAAGTCTAGAACGACTGTTGAAACGAAGTGGCAAGAATCTCTTGAAAGTGAAGCTGGCTTAAACTTTCTTTTTGAAGGAGAGGCTTCTCCTAGTTTTAATAAAAAAATTCAACCATGGTACGAGAACCTTAAAAAAGATTTCTCTTTTTTGAAGTCGATGCGTCTAGATATTAACTCTAGCAATTCTTTTCCACATTCTGCTGGTATCGCATCGTCTGCTTCTTCAATGGCGGCCTTGAGCTTGGCCATCTTGGACTTAGCTAAAAGTCATGGGGATTTCGACTTAGATCAATCAGAGTGGCTAAACAAAGTTTCCCATTATGCGAGACTTGGTTCTGGAAGTGCATCAAGATCGCTCTTTCCTGTGGCAGCTACCTGGGGACTTGTAAGTAATGTGTGCGCATCGCCAGTTAATGAGATTCATGAAGTTTATAAAAGTTTTGGCGATGCCATCTTGATCGTTGATGCTGGTAAAAAATCAGTAAGTAGTTCGCAAGGTCATGAGTTGATGAATCAACATCCATATAAAGATCAACGCTTTGCCATGGCTAATGCAAGAGTCACTGAACTAATCGAGACTCTCAAGGTTGATGACTTTGATAAACTCTCTACATTAGTTGAAATAGAGGCATTAGAGCTTCATTCTATGATGATGACATCTTCACCATCGTTTATTTTAATGAAACCAAACACACTTGAAATTATCAATCGAGTAAGAGCTGCAAGGTCTTTAGGCTATGAGCTTTGCTTTACACTTGATGCAGGTCCTAATATTCATCTTCTCTACCCAGAACGTGCTAGATCTAATGCCTTAAAGCTTATTGAAGACTGTAAGTCGGATGGGCTTTTAGACCAAGATCGTTGGATTGATGACAAAGTAGGGCAAGGCCCACTTAAAGAAGGATAAATGAGTCATAAATCTTTTTATTCAAAAGTTCTTTTATTCGGTGAATACAGTGTTATCCAGCACTCAATGGCACTTAGTATTCCTTATACTTTATTTGAAGGTCGTCTTAAATTTCCTAGAGATAAGTCTAAAGGTATCGACCCCGAACTTAAGGCGTTTTGTCAGTACTTAAAAAAGCTACCTATTAGTTTAATCGATACAAAAAGTTTTGAATTCGACTTAGGCCAAGGTCTATTTTTTCATTCAACCATTCCGCAAGGTTTTGGAGTAGGAAGTTCAGGCGCTCTCGTTGCAGCTGTCTACGATCGTTATGCTAAAGAAAAAATTCCACTTGAGCAGTTATCTTCATTGAAAGATCTTTTTGCTCAAATGGAGTCTCACTTTCATGGTTCTTCCAGTGGACTTGACCCTCTTATTAGCTATCTTGGTCAAAGCTTATTGGTTTATGGCAAAAAAGATTACCGTGCGATTGACCTGCCTAAGTATGGTGAAGGTCAGGGGGGCTTGTTTTTACTAAATACCGGAAGACCTAGAAGAACTGAACCTCTTGTTAACTTATTTCTAGAAAAGTGTCGCCAAGACAGTTTTATCCAAAATTGTATGAATAAACTTATCCCTGTTAATGATTCATGTATCGAGAGCTTTTTAAATCAAGATACAGATAAGCTTTTAGTTAGCATGAGAGAGCTTTCACAAATTCAGTACGATCACTTTGCTCCGATGATTCCACCGCTGTATCAAGACACATGGAAAAAAGGTCTAGAGAGTGATCTCTATAATTTAAAGTTATGTGGTGCTGGTGGAGGTGGTTTCTTGTTAGGATCTACAAGAGACTTTTCCAAATTAGAGCAAACTCTTGATGGTCATGAAATTCGTCCACTCTTTACCTTTTAGATTATAGGTAAGGTAAACACTCTTTTTGATGCTTTTTGAAATTCTCTGGTTTTCTGCAAAAAGTTTGTCTGGCAGGAAGTGGATACTTTTCTATAAAGCTCTCCTCTGTTTTACTCTCTGTCGCAGGAGTTGCTTTAGAATTTGGAGTGCTTGAAGCCGTTGGAGTAGCGTTAACAGTGGGAGTTGCAGCTGGAGTTGCTGTCGCAGCAGGTGTCGCAGTTGCAGTAGGTGTCGCAGTTGCAGTAGGTGTTGGCTTTGGTAGTTGAATTTTATTAATTTCCTCAACAATACCTTTTAACTTATTATCGCTTGAACCTTTAGTGTTAAAACGTTCTGAGTAATCGGCCATGATGAGAAGCTTGATTTGAGATAACATGACTTTTGCTTGAGCATAGTCTTTAGATAAATCATCAAACTTCTTTTGAAGTTGGTCGTGGTCAGTTTGAAGTTTATCAAAATCATGTTTTTCAGTCTTAGCTTCAATCTGGCTTAACCTTGATTCAATATCTTTAAGTTTTTCTTGGCCATTATTCTCTAAGGACTTTTTTAAAGCTTCCATTTGCTTTTTTAATTCTTCATTTATTTTTTCTTGTTTGTTTAATTTATCCTTAGCTTCAATAAAATCCTTAGATAGCTTTTCAACATAACTATCTGTTTGATCCATACGATCAATTGTTCCGAGGTACTTATCAGACTTATATGGTTTGATTTCATCTTGAGCGCTAAGACTTAAGCTTAAGAAGGCAAAGATGGACACTTGGATTAGGATTTTCATTCTCTTATTATGCCTAAGAAATGATTTCCGATAAAGTAGTGTGAAACGCTTTATTGCACTTATATTGACCTTATTACCAATTGTATTAGTCTTTGTTTATCAAGATGTTACATACCAACGTGCGCCGGCATCAGCTCCCTTAAAGCAAATAGTCTTTGATCTCGATGGCACCT
>CAXBMT010000196.1:0-4831 GCA_963976925.1 uncultured Bdellovibrionales bacterium | reverse complement strand
AATGCCGTTAAAAGCAGTTTTAAGATCACTTGTACAAACGATATTTTTTAAAAGAGGAAAAGCGCAGTCATCAAGTTCCATCGCAACACCATTAAGTGCTGGTAGAGCTTGCTCAAGCTCTAGAAGTTGAAGCTCAACTTCTGTATCAGGTCCAAACATTTGACCTGAAGCAATACGAAAGAGAAGTGCGTAGCCGATTTGACCAGCAGCTCCAGTAATAGCAACTTTGACGCGTTTTTTGCTCATGATAGCTCCTTAAGAGTTAGATTTTAGACCATAAAAAGATAACAGACGCTATAAGGCCATGCCAGTCCTTGCGTGTTAATTCCCCTAGCTTTATGATGCTAGTAGAAAAGAATTTTAAGGAAATTAAATGAACCAGCCGCCGGCATCTAACTCATCAAATTCATCGGGTAATAACTCTAACCGACGCAGACGTAGAAAGCCTTCTGGCAAAAAGCCTACACAGGCTGCTGGACAAAACGCTAATCAGCCAAACTCTCCTGGTCCTAGTAAAAAAAGCTCAAACCGCTCAAGACGTGGCGGTAGAAATAGAAAAAACAAAGGACCAAATCCTAATCAAGGACCAAAGCTTCATGGGATGGATCTTGTTAGAGCAAAGTACTTATCTTTGGTAGAGCAACATGTAGAAGCCAGAAGAAAATATTACGATTTGTTTTATAGAGCTGACCCAAATCAACTAAGAAAGCTTGAGCGTGAATTCACCGACTCTCAGGCAAAAGTTCTAGCTTTTGAAGAGTCGCTAAAGCCAAACGATCGTGAAGAATTAATTAAAGATTACGGTGGAAAACCAGAAGACCGTGTTTACACTCAAAATCACGAACTTCCTCCAGAGCAAATCGATGTACCAACTCAGGGAGATTTTGAAGATCCACATGTTCTTGAAAGCCAAAAAGCGGCAAATTTCAAAGATGATACCGAAGAAACTGTCGGTACCATTGAAGACTACAATAAATTAAAAGGCATTGTTTAAAGAGAAGCAGATTCTCTGTCAGACATTTGTGCTAACTTCTCAGTCGTAGCATTCAAATAATTTTCAATTGTTTGCTGATGATCTTTAAGGATAGCTTCTTTAATTTCGCTTGAAGGAATATCTAAAACTTCACAAACTTTTTTAAGCATTTTTAGTGGAATATTACATAAAGCTCTTTCAACGTTAGAAATAAACTGACCGTTTTTATATCCAAGCATATTAGATAACTCAGATTGAGAATAACCTTTAGGGTGATTGATTCTCTTGTTACGGATAAGTTTTGCTATATGTTCAAAGCTGCGCATGGGCAGGACTCCTTAAAAAAAATTAACTGTCGAATAGTGAGTCTAACAAAAAGTTGCCTAAGTGTGAACAAAAATAAATCAAATCACGACTTAATAAAGCTTTTAATTTCAACAAGATATAAACAATACACATTGTCTAACCGTTCTGGTTAGATAGAATGCATACAATTATTAAAATCTGAATGGGATCAGAAATGAAATTATTTTTAAGCTGGAATATCAATGGAATTAGAGCCTGTACCAAAAAAGGGCTTACTGATTGGGTTAGTGACAATCATGAAGCGGCCATAGGGCTACAGGAAATAAAAGCGAATGCTGATCAAATTCCTGAGGAACTTACATGCACCCTTGATGATCAAGAACTTATCGCCTTTTCTGCTAAAAGACCGGGCTATTCAGGTGTAGCTAATATTTTCCCTCAAAGTTGGGGGAAACCTGAGATTTCATATGGTCTAGGTATAGAAAAGTTTGATGATGAAGGCAGACTTATAATCTTAGAGTGGGACGATGTTGTTTTATATACTGGCTACTACCCTAACGGACAAAGAGATCATGGCAGAGTTGATTATAAATTAGATTTTTCTGAAGCTGTTCTTCAGCATGCTCTAAACAAGAAAAAAGAAACTGGGAAAGTTATTGTCCTTACCGGCGACTTCAATACTGCCCACTACCCAATTGATCTTGCGAATCCAAAACAAAATATCAACTCAACTGGCTTTTTACCAAATGAACGAGCCTGGATAGATCGTTTAGTCGACGCTGGTTTCGTTGATTGTTTTCGAATGGTCAATGATAACGTAGAGGGCGCCTATACCTGGTGGACATATCGCGGAGATTGTCGCGAGCGAAATATTGGTTGGCGTATTGACTACTTTTTTGTCGACGCTGATAGCGCCGATAAGGTCCTCGATTGCTTTATACAGCCCGAGGTCATGGGATCTGATCACTGCCCCATTGGTCTAGTTCTGGATTTATGAATAAACCAGCTCGCCATTAAAATAAGTTTCAGCAACTAAGTCTAAATACTTTTCTCTTTTTGAAAGGTGCGGCTTATGAAGGTTAGAAAGTGCCTCTTCTGCCGTTTTACCTTTAGGACTTGGGACAAAGATAAAATTCGCCTGCATGCCTTGATCAAGACTTCCGGTTTTCTTTGATAAACCTAATACTTCGGCTCCGGCCTTCGTGGCTCTAAAGAGTGCTTTGGTGTAAGTTGCACCCTTTACCTTAGCCTTTTTATTTTGAGTTACAAAAGATTGCATCACATCAAACATAGATAGAAATGGGCCACCACCGATATCACTAGCTAGAGTCCAGCGAACACCAGCTTTTTCAATCTTATGAAAATCAAACAAACCTGACCCTAGCCCCTTATTTTTAACTGGAGCATTAGAAGTCGGACAATGGGCGATCACTGTTTTAGATTTTGCTAAAACATCAAGCTCACTTTTATCTAAGTGGATTCCGTGGCCCATGATCGTTTTACGTCCAAGCATTCCACACTTGCGATAAATCTCGGTGTAGTTATCAACTTTTTCAAAACCTTCAATATTTTTATAGATCCCCAGAACATAATCAATTTCGTTTTGAGTTTCAGATAAGTGAGTCTGAATAAAGCTTCCACGTTTTTTTGCTAGCCAAGCTCCGGCTTTCATTACATCCGGATGAGTAGTTGGAGCAAAACGTGGTGTCATAGCGTAGGCTTTGCCCCACTTTGCACTTAATGACTCAATAACTTTTAGAGCATTCTCTCTAGTTTGGGATAAGCCCTTAGGAGAATTCATCGTCATTAAAACGTTGCCGGCAATAAAATCGCCCGTAAAGTTTTCGAGTGCATCATCAACAGTATGTCCATGAATGGAACCATAGATAGCACCACCAAGTGTTCCTACAGATAAAAGTTCGCGGGCAAACTTATAAGCTTTATCTTTAGAATATTTTTTTGATTTAAATTTCATTTCATAGGGCCAAGTATACTTTGACAGCCATTCAAGCAAAGAATCCTTAGGCATTAACCTTACGTCATCTTGAACCCAGTGAAAGTGCATATCAAAGAACCCAGGCATAACCATCATGCCGCTACGATCGATTAATGTTGAGTTCGGAAATTGCGAAACTATTGTTTTACTCGGTCCAACTTTATGGACTTTATAACCTGATTTAGTACGCTTAAGGACTAATGCCGCTTGGCGCGTTAACACCGCTTTCTTATCACTTACGGGGTTCAAGACATCACATAAAAAAATCTTGTATACTGTACTCACTATAACGACCTCAATAAAGGATTAGGCATGAAAAGCCTCTCACTTTTTCTGTTTTTCTCTCTAGTGTCAAGTATTCTCTTTGCCAGCGAACCTGTTTTCATAGAGCAGCGATCGGTAGAAAAAATCATTCGTCTTGATATTAACTCTTCTATTAATCCGGCCACCTACAGCTACCTAAAAGCGGGTTTTCAAGAGGCTCAAGAAAATGAATTTGGAGCAATTCTTATTACATTAAATACTCCGGGCGGATTAGTAAGTACCACGAAAGAAATACTAACTTTGTTTGGAGACAGTGATCTACCAGTCATCGTTTGGATTAGACCTGAGGGTGCTAGTGCAACAAGTGCAGGTGCTATTATCTCTTCAGGCGCTCATATGCTTTACATGTCAGATGGTACAAATATGGGAGCTGCTACACCGATTGAAATGAGTGGAGACATCAAGCAAACGGATGCGAGATCAAAAGCCATCAACGACCTAGTAGCACTAGTTCAAAGCTTAGCTCAAACTCGCGGAAGAAACGCCGACCTTTTTGCAGAGATGATTGAAAAGGCTTCGTCATTTAAAAGCAAGGAAGCCTTAGAAAAGAAGCTCATCGATGGAATCGCTAATTCAACAAAAGAGATCAGAGAACTCTCTCATGATCGCGTGATTAAAATTAAAGGCAAACAAGTCAAACTTGAATTTAGAGATGCACAAATTATTTCTTTTGGCATGGATCTTGGGCAAAAGCTTTTAGACATACTCGCTAATCCTAGCACTGCATATATCCTTTTTGTCATTGGAGCCGGTCTTATCTATCTTGAGCTTCAAGCAGCTGGTGGATTTATTGCCGGTGGAATTGGAGTGGTATGTCTACTGCTAGCAGGCATAGGTTTTCAAGTCCTACCTTTAAACTTTGGAGCCCTTGGACTTATTGTTCTGTCTTTCATTTTATTAATTATGGAAGTTTATATAACTTCTTTTGGAATACTCACTCTTGCAGGACTTGCTGCTCTCATTTCAGGCTCACTCTTTTTATTTAGGAGTGATGATGCTTATCTTCATCTTTCATATAGTGTCATAGCTTCAACTGTTGCTGCAGTCGTGGCTTTTGCAGGCTTAATTGCTTACGTGATTATTCGCGATAGAAAAAAGTCTCATATTGAAGAGTTTAATTCGATGAAAGGGAAAGAAGGTGTTGTTTTAGAAAATCTTCACGACAATATTTATCAAATTAAAGTCGCTGGCGAAGTTTGGAAAGCTGAAGGACCACTTGGTCTAGATAACGG
>CAXBMT010000195.1:0-4867 GCA_963976925.1 uncultured Bdellovibrionales bacterium | reverse complement strand
TACCTAGGAACAGACAACCTCGTTCAACTTGCTGACTCCATTGGTTGGGGAATTCAGCTTGGTGGTCAATTAGGTATTGAGAACTTAGATTTCGCACCAACGGCTTCACTCAGAGGAACTGTTACAATTTCAAAAAACTGGACTCACTTAAAGCCATTAAGATCTTTAAGACAAGTCTTTAAAGAGCCGTATAAAAATATCGTCGTACCTTTAATTAAATGGCAGATGAGTAAAAGACTGGATGAATTAAGCAATCTCCGTGATAGCGAAAATCCAAACGCTGATTGGAGCCTTGATGACGATAATAGTGAATTGGCTAAAATTGTTAAACATCTCAATGAAAACTTAGGTATTGGTGAATCTGTCCTCTATACAGAGCGTGCGATGCCATCTATGGGAGCGTCCTTGGGAACAAGCCTAATGGGAACTCCAATACATATGTCGATTTCTGGCAGCGCTGACATTGTTGATATTAGAAGAATTCAAATCTATAAAAAAGATCAAAAAACACTTCAAATTTATGATGACATTGGTCACGGGCAGGGATGGAGCTTAAATGTTTCTCTAGAGCGCTTTGTTCCAATCATTCGACTCGGTTGGAGAAAACAAAAAGGTAACTATTCAGTCAGACTTCATGAAGTTGATTTAAACCCTGATATCAAAGAAAACCCAAGACTATTTGATAAGGCTCACGCCGTTGCTGAGTTTTTAAATACTGGTTCAGCAGAACTATTAGAAGAGATACAAAAGCCAAATATCGTAGAGGCTGACTTTAAAGATAAAAGTTCAAAGTTCGCGTTTCTTTTTTGGCGTCATAAAAAACTAAAGTCAGATACGCTTTTTGATATTGAATCGAGAGACGGTCTTAAGGGACGCTATGTAACTTTAACTGACGAAAAGCAATCTGGTCTTAACTGGGAAGCGTTCACAAAAGATATTATTAACTATGGCTTTCAAAGACTCTCATCTAACGTCAACTGGGCATCACCAACATTTCAAAATCCAGCAGAAACTATCGGCGGTATGGGAAAAACTACATCAGTACGTTTTGAAACAAGTCTTGATGACGAAGATAAGTATAAAGAGCGCTTTATGAGGCTCTCTGATCGCTGGGAAGGCTGGAGCAAGAAAGTTAAAAAGTTAAAGCGTTATATGCGTGAAGCTAATGAAAAATTTGGATTCCAATTATTTGATGAGAGAACATTGGATAATACTGACAAGCTTAAGCTATTTGACGTTGCGGTTAATCTTAATCTTTACGAAGCAGGCTTTAAAAAATTAGAGCAAATTCATCCCAATTCATTAATATACTTCGAATACCTTTATGAAGAAGAACGTGGAATAAGAGAGCGTGGCTGTCGAGAAGAGCAAATAAGAACTCGAAGATTAAGTGATGGCAGAAGAATTGAATCTTGCGGAACTTTAAATAATGTTATTTCACAGAATAATAAGTGTCGTAACAAGATAGAAGACAATAAAGATCAAAAAGACATTACAAAATGCTTGATGCGCTTATATCGTGATCTTTATGAAGACTTGGACTTTAAAGAACTCAAAATGCTTCTTGGACAAGACAATATCTTTGTTCATGGTGAAGTCAATGGCTTTAGAGATAATGACGAAGTCTTAAATGATACGATTCAAACAAATACAGAGGGCCGTATCGGTTCAAGGTTTTGGAATGGGCCGTTTGATAAAATCAAGCAAATGCTTGGTATTCAAGAAGGCGAGCTTAATGGTTACTGGCTAAGGGAGAGACTGTGAAATTAAAACTCTTCCTATCATCATTTTTCTTGTCTTCAGTTGTTCTCGCTGCAGATCCAATGTTCAATCAACAATGGGGAATCAAAAATACAGGGCAAAAAATCTATCGCGCTGAAGGCGAAATTCGTCGTGAGCAGGTTGATGGTGTTAGTGGTATCGATATTGATTGGCCGGGAATGGAAGAGTTAAATAAACTCGATCAAGGTAAAGAAGTTATTGTTGCCGTTATTGATTCTGGAATTGACATGAATCATCCAGACCTTGAAGACCGAGTTTTTCTTGGAAAAGACTTCCTCGATAACGCTGACATGAAGGATGACACCGGTCACGGTACACATGTTGCTGGTATCATTGCTGCAAACCTAGATGGGCAAGGCGTTCAAGGTGTTGCACCAAAAGCGATTAAAATCCTACCGTTAAAAGTTCTTAATAAAGAAACGAGTGGCTTTGTCTATAAAGGCAGAGTCATTACAGATATCATTGCAGATGCTTTAGCTTTTGCTGTCGAGTCAAACGTTGACGTTATTAATATGAGCCTTGGTTGGCCTAAGCTGGTTAACACTCCAAAAATTGTTCGTGCCTTAGATGTTGCGGCTGAAAGAGGAATAGTTCTTGTTGCGGCATCAGGAAATAATAATAAAGATGTTCCAACTTGGCCTTGTGCCCATCCGGCTGTCATCTGTGTTGGCGCCATTGATAATCAAGGTAATTTGTCTGAGTTTTCTAACCACGGTGGAAAAGTTGACCTTGTTGCCCCAGGTGAGTGGATTGTTTCAACCCATCCAAAGGCAATGGAATCGCGTACTCTTAGAGCGCAAGGTTATGAAGCCAAAAATGGTTCAAGTCAGGCTGCCCCGTTTGTTTCAGCAGCTGCGGCAATTTTAAAACTACAAAACCCTAATTTAAAAGCACAAGAAATTAAGGCGAAGCTTTATGCTTCTGCTAAAAAATTACAAAGTGATAAAGACGGACGTTTTGTTCGTTACGGAGCCCTTTCAATTTCTCAGGCATTAAAGCAAGAGATTCCTAGCTTTGCCTCTGTAGTTGTAAAAGATCTTGTTACTGTAGAAGTTAATCAGCAAGGTGAGTTTAACTTCAACTTACCATTAGAAGTTTTTGGTAACTCTGAAAGTGATATTAACGTTAGCCTTATTGGTCTAGACGCTAATATTAAAATTACTGATAAACAAGAAGTCTCATTCTCTGGTCAACTCACTGACATGAATGTTGATAGTGAGATCCCGGTAAAGTTTGTTGTGACTCATAATAATAATGAGACTATTACGCCAATGACTCTTTCATTCGCTAAGAAACTCAAGCGTGATGATCTTATTGAAACAACGATTGAGGGAATTCCTGTCAATGCGCTTGCTTCAATTAATGGCAATCGTAAACTTTCAAGAATGGAAAATGTATCAGTAGAAAGCCAGCCAAGTTCTGACTTTCACGGCTATATTCAAGGAAAGTCAGGCGATAAGATTAGAGCGATTTCAATCCGTGCCAATGCAGGTGATGAAAAAGCTCAGTTAGCTTCAGTTACTCTTGAAGATCATCATCAATTACTCGCTGTCTTTGAAAAAGATATTAATTTTGATGGCAAAAATGATTTAGTTTTTTACGGTATGAATGCTCGTCGTGATCATCTTGTACTAACGTTAACTAAACTTGATGGCACTCCTTTATTTGATCATGATTCAAGATGGGAATTGCCAATCACAACATTCGAAGGTTTACCTCTCAAAGACGGTGAGCTTGCGGATTTTTCTTGGATCAAACTCTCAACATTTTTAGGCGAAATATCAGTTCCTTACTACCAAAAATCATGGTTTATGCCAGAGGAAGATAACTCGAATGATCTTCTCGATCATGAACCACCAAGCCTTGCTCCAAGACTTTATTATCTTGAGCCTCTAAAAGATGAAGATCGCACGATTTTAAAGCCAAGAGTTGTTGACTCTGTAGCGTTTAAACAAAACCTTAGAGATACAATTAATCCAAGTCCTTGGGAAAACATCATTATCGAACGTATTTTACCTCAGTCAAAAGAGGAGAAACGCGCTGGAACTGTTAGGCATGTTGTTTCCGTTGGAGAAGATTTCTTTCGTCGCTTTTCCATTATGACAGTTAGTAAAGTTGGTGAGATGAATCTTGAAGATCATGCCGACCGTGACACTTTTCAAGTCGGAAACATGTCTCTTGTTACGAGAAACCTAAACGACTTCAGTGTTTCAAAGAATTCATTTCAAATGGCGTTACTTGATCGCTCAAGTGCTCGAGTTAAACCATTCATTCAGGGAACTGCCACTGATGCATGGACACTACTAACTTCTGGCTGGAGTAATCCTTTCTTTGAAGTGGCCGCAACTTTTGAAAGCGATGAGCGTCGTACCTTATTTTTTGAGTCTCGTTATCACGTTTATGTTTATGATCAACAGAACAATCAAGCGCCTAGGGCGATGCGACTTCCTATAAATCGTGACTCTAGTTTTCCTGGTGTGAACTTTAGTGAGACTCTTCAAAGCGTGATCGTTAAGAGTGAACAGGGTAATCAGCCATCAATTGCAGTGAATTCGACTCTTATTTACGGCGATAGGCTCTACACGATGGTCGCAACCGAGAATTCATTTACTAGGCCGGTTGCGCTAAGCGTAAATGTTCCAGCTAATTGTGTTCCTCTAAAGAGCTTGTATTTAACCAATTCTCAACAGGTTAGCGCTTATGCTATGTTGTGTCAGAATAGCTCTCGAAGCTTCGATTTAAGCTTCCTTCCATTAATCTTAAAGTAACCTCGCCAGCAAGCGTAAAACCTTTGAAATCCAGATATTTGGGTGCTAAGTTGTGGCCTCTCGAAATCAGACTCGCTCATTACCACATGGTGTGGAATGGGCCGTTAATGTCCAGGAGGTTTTATGATTTACGAGCTGTCCCTTGTTGCCAAGAGTGAGCTTTCAGATGAACAAGTTGAAAAGCTTAACACTTTGGTTCGTGATGTAGTCGCCCAACACGAAGGCGAAGTTTTTATCCAAGATGATTGGGGTAAAATGAATCTTGCTCAGCCTACCGGTAACGGTACTATGACTGGTCATTTTATGTATTTCCTTTT
>CAXBMT010000194.1:0-4893 GCA_963976925.1 uncultured Bdellovibrionales bacterium | reverse complement strand
TCCCACCTGTCTCAGGGAACATGAACTGACCTATGATTGGAAAGGCTTGATCAGGAAAAGCTAGAGCCCAACGGATCATGAGGGCCATGATTCCGCCGATACCTAAAAAGAAGATTCCGTACCAAAGAAATTGTTTACCAATAACTTTATGATCGAATGAAAAAATATACTTCGATAGGAAAGTCTTTGGGGCTGCGTGCATATGTTGTTCAAAAAAAGCCATTTGTAAGCTCCGTAATATTACTTAGTTTCTTAGTATTCCCATTTCCAACCCCAGTACATCTCTGCACGTTCTGGGTCGTTTTCAACTAAAGCTTTTTCTTCAGCTTCAGCTAGCCATGCTGCATATTCTTCTGGCTTATATGTCGTAAGCTTCGCTGCCATTCTATAGTGGAATGTTCCACACATTTCAGCACAAGCAATTTCCCACTTTCCGTCTTTTGTGAACTTAACCCACATACGAGTGATACGACCTGGGATTGCATCAACCTTTCTTCTCGCATTCGGAATAAAGAAAGAATGAATCACGTCTTTAGAAGTGATTTGAAATAAAATTTTCTTATCAACAGGAACGCGAAGGTCATTCATTGTTAAAACGTCATCGTCAGTGTTGAAGACACCGTCTTGACCTGGGTAGCGAAAGTTCCACATCCACTGCTGAGCAAGTACTTCTACTCTTTCAACATCTTCTTCGGCAGTAGGCCATTTCGCAAAAACATTCATGAAGTCGTTGTTAGACATACGAGTAATGTTCATGTCGACACCGAAGAAAACAGCAACGCCGATCACTGTCGCAACAATGATATGCATTTTTTTATTTCCATAAGTGTATTCAGCTTTTGGGTGACGCTTATACCAATACAGGTAACTAAACCCGAATAAGCCGATGCACACTAGAGTGAAAAAGAAAATATTCAGATAGGTTGTGTAGCTAAACAACCAATCAATTAAGTGTCCATTCTCCGAAATATCAACCGGTGGTAACATTCTTTCCCACAGACTCATCTTCGGCGGAATTGGATGAGGAGCATTCGCACTAAAAGCGAGTGTCTTCCCAAAAATAGCTAATAAAAGCTCCATAAGCCTTCCTTCTTGCACATATAACTCTAACATTTTCAATGAATTGCCAGTGAATTGTACCTATAATTTCTAACTTTATCTACTTAGATATATCTTGCAATATGTACTTTTCTAGGGACCAATCGTCACTGAAAAAAGACCATGGCCGCTAGTAAAAGTGGCAGATAAATAATGGATCCAAAAAAATATCGGCGAGCCCATTGGCGCGACGCTTCTTCCGACTTCTCAATAAAAAAACCATAAATTGCCCAAGCCAAAAAGCCCAAACTCAAGACTGTGGCTGACGTTTCATAATATTTTCCAAAACTTCCCCACCAAACTGGAGCAAGGGCACAGGCCATCAAGACTCCTGTGTATAAAAATATATCGCGACGAACCGCACTAAAATTAGATTTTCTCGCAAAGACTTTTATCCCGGCCGCTTCGTAATCACCTCGATAGTAGACAGAAATTGCTAAAAAGTGAGGCAACTGCCAGACAAAAAGGATCGCAAATAGACACCAAGCAATTGTGTCCATAGACCCTGTCATTGTTGTCCAACCCATCACTGGAGGAAGAGCTCCGGGCACTGCACCAACAAAAAGAGCTGTTGCTGAATGTTTTTTTAATGGAGTGTAAGCCAGTAGATACATTAGGTGAGCTAATAAACCTAAGAAGGCTGTTAGTGGATTGACGATGAAGTATAGAGCCGGCAGTGAAACTAAAGCTAAAATAATTCCGATCGCAAAGGCTGTTTGAGGTTTCATTCTTCCAGAGGGAAGAGCTCGCTCTTTTGTTCGCTCCATCAAAGCATCGACATCTTTTTCCATCCAGCAATTAAGTGTTGTTGCTGATGCCACCACCATAAAGATCAATCCGAAAGAAATAAATATATCGAGAAAATATATTTTTCCAGGTGCTAATAAGGCTCCGATTAACATGGTGGCCATGACTAGACCGGCAAGCCTAGGTTTGAATAGCTCTAACGTGTCTGTGAAAAATGAAGTTCTCTCTTTCCCGTCAAAGCTAAGCTCTAACTCTTGATGGTAGAGTCTTGTCTTTAAAATAAACGCCATCATGGCCGCTGCTAGAATTAAGTGAAAGACAGTCGCATGAACAGCGAGGCTTGAGGCAATATTATAAAAGCCTGAATAGACTTGAACAAAAATAAGTAGCGTTGAAAGAAGAGCTGTATTTCTGGCTTTTTTAGCCGTCACCCCCTCGAGGGAAGAGTAACTAAAAAAGGCAATGAGCAAAGTAGGAAGCGCAATAATGAAAAGAATGATTCCACTCAATCTGTGAATCATTTGTAACTGTCCAGCTGCGCGAAATGGCCAATAGGAAGTTATGCCAGACAATTGATCAGTGCAAGCTAGCAAGTTATTAATACCAACACCACAGGCAGAGCCTGCTCCGGTATGCCTTACGAGTCCACCGAGTAAGCTTTGAATAAAGAAAAGAATCAGCAGAGTGAGCAGTAAGTCTTTTAGGTAAACTGGTAATTCTTTTTTCGGCGACTCAGCTTTATCAGCAAGGGAATCGTGCAAGACAACAATGAAGGCGACAGTTACTAGAGATAGAATTAAATGAACAAACGAAATGATCGCGGGTAATTCAAGTACTGCCGTCAATGCACCTAGAATTGCTTGAAGTAAAATGAGACCCGTTACCCAATATGACCACTTAAGATTTTTAAACTGAATTTTCTTGAGGCGAAGAGTTAATGAAATCGAAAGAAGCATTAAGCAAAGTGCTACAAATCGGTGAAAATAAATCAGAATTTGATCAGAGAATTTACCAGGACATAAAGGCCATGTTGGACAAGTCGCACCTAGTTCGGCGTCATGTAAATAGGCACCCAATGACATCAGTAGGATGGTCAATACAAGTATAAGGAAAGCATTTACACGATAGGACATGTTACTCATTTGAAAGGTGCAAAATCTTATACACATGAGCGATTTAATCGGCAAATTAACTCGCCACACAATCAGATAAAGTTCACCTGCCAAACAGGTAATCATCGTTTATGATTTAGATAATTTAAGATGGAGCTCAAATGACCGGTACATATTACGGAGACTATTTAAAACTTGATAAGCTTTTGTCGAGTCAAGATCCCCTTAGTAAAAAGGCCGGACAAGAATCTCATGACGAAACCCTCTTTATTATTGTTCACCAGGTTTATGAACTTTGGTTTAAACAAATTCTACATGAGATGAAGTCTATTCGAGATGTCTTTTCAAGCGACACTGTTGAAGAGAGATCTCTTCACAGTGTGAATGAGAGACTTGAAAGAATTATAAAAATTCAAAACCTACTTATTGATCAACTTCCCGTCATGGAAACTATGACTCCTATGGATTTTCTAGAGTTCAGAGATCTTCTTGTTCCTGCCTCTGGCTTTCAAAGTATTCAATTTAGACAAATTGAAGTCCTAATGGGCCTTCCAACTGGAAGACGCGGAAAAATTGATCGCAGTTACTTTATGGGTCGCTTAAGCGAAGCCGATCAAGCTTTATTAAATAAAGCAGAGTCAGAGAAATCAATTTTTGATGGCCTTGAGAAATGGCTTGAAAGAATTCCGTTTACTAAAGAAAAGAACTTTGATTTTTGGAATAAGTATAAAACTACTGTTGAAGATATGCTTAAGAATGAAGAAGACATTCTTAATAAAAATCTCGCGACTCTCCCAGAACTTGCCAAAGAGATGCAGATTGAAGGTTTAACAAATACTAAAAAAACATTTGCTAGTTTGTTTGACCCGAAACAGTTCGAAAAACTAACGAAGGCCGGAAAGAGAAGACTTTCCCAACAAGCAACTCTTAACGCTCTTTTCATCTTGCTCTATAGGGACGAGCCAATTTTACATCAGCCTTATAGGTTATTAAATCTTCTCATGGATATTGATGAGAACTTCACTAGCTGGAGACAGAGGCATGCCATCATGGCGCAAAGAATGCTTGGTACAAAAGTTGGTACCGGTGGCTCCTCTGGTCATGAATACTTAAAAATGGCGGCAGAAAAAAATCGTGTTTATCTAGACCTCTTTAACCTTTCTACTTTTTTGATTCCTAGATCAAAACTTCCAATACTTCCAAAAGAGCTAAAGAAACAATTAAACTTTTATATCGCTGAAGAGGATAATAGTGAGTTATAAAAAGTTTTATCAACACTTTTTGAAAGCTCACGGTGACGTTCTTCATATGGCATGTCACTCTCATCACTTTTGGCCGGATGTCACAAGAGATGCCACTTTAAAGTATTGGGATGATTCGGCAAAACTCTCTGACCAAAAATGGAATATTATCTTTGGTGAAAAAATACCTAAGCTTCAAAGTTATATAGCTAAAAATTTAAATATTGATTCGCCAGAGAATATTGTTCTGGCACCTAACACTCATGATCTTCTAATAAGACTTTTATCGACTTTACCTACTAATAAAAAGCCTTCTATTTTAACAACTGACGGTGAGTTTCATAGTTTTTCGAGACAAATCAAAAAACTTGAAGAAGAAAAACTTGTTTCGATTAAAAGAGTTCCATCATTTCCCATAGAATCTTTCTGGGCGAACTATGAACAGGCTTTAAAAGAAAATCATTATGATATGGTTTTTATCAGCCAAACCTTCTTCAACTCAGGCACAACAATTACTGATATCGACAGACTTGTTAGCCTTGCAGATGCTCACGGAAAGATCGTCATAGATGGTTACCATAGTTATTTTACAAGACCTTTAAACTTATCAAGAATTCAAAATAGAGCTTATTTTATTTCAGGTCATTATAAGTACGCACAAGGTGGCGAAGGTCTTTGCTTCATGACTTGTCCCA
>CAXBMT010000193.1:0-4932 GCA_963976925.1 uncultured Bdellovibrionales bacterium | reverse complement strand
CAATTAGACTTGTATCGCCGACGCCTCTTTGTTTTGTTTCATTGCCTGTGAAGCTTACTTGAGAAAAGGGAGCTGCGACGCCTACTAGAAAACGTGACGAAGTTTGCCAGCCAGCTCCAATTTGTACTGTTGTCATGCCATCGATAAGAGTTCTTGTTCTTTCAGTTCTATCTGAATTTGTCGCGACTAAAGGGTCATTAAGGTGATGATAGTTTGCAGATAGTATGAGCTTTTGGTTGATGAGAGAGTTTTTTGAAAGTGTGTCTTCTGTAACCAAATAATGTGGACTGTGTGAATGATTCATTAGCTGCAAGTTAAGTGCTTGGGCCAATGGTGATACAAATAGAAGACTTAAAATCAAAAACTTATTCATAGATAATCACCAATTTAGGAGATTGAACAAAGGTGTCATCAGTAAGAGTAAACCAGAAACTTTCTTGATCACTTAGTAAACCTAAAAGATCAGATTCATTGAGATCAAAGAGATCCTTTAAAGACAGGTCTTGCGGTCCAGTCGTTCGTGTATTTCTGTTAACGACAGATGATTTTTTAAGTTGGTTATGAAAATACTTATTTTTTACAACATCTTCATATCCAGCCGCCCAATAAGTTGGATTCCACCATTTCTTTTTGACGTATTTTTGTAGCCCTAAAAGGGGTATTTTTTTAATACCATTTCCAGAACAAGTACCAATATTATTTAAGCATAAAAGTTCGGTGTCATAAGACTTACCGTAGACGATGAAGTTTGCTTGAATTCGGATGTCATGCAGTTTGGTGATTTTACCAAGAGCTGGAATATCAAAGGCAAAAAGAACTTGGCGATTTCTGACACAATTATCCTTACCAAAAAGGCGGCACATAATATTGCTTTGACTGATGCCATATTGAATTGTTTTTACTTTCTTTGTTCTATAGGGAAGCTCTACGACAACTTTTTCACCACTGCTTGGATCATAATCACGCGCTCCTAATTCAACAAACTTTGCGCTTGGAGGTGGAGTGGGGGTGGGTGTTGGCGTAGGGATTGGAGTTGGATCAGGCTCAAGTGTATCATTGCCACCAACTTCGCTTGCTAATTGATCGACCAGATGCGGATTTTTTCCACAGCTTGTTAGCAGAAGGAGGCTAGAGCAAAAACATACTAAAAATAAGTATGAACGTTTCATAAGAGACATCCTTGTCATCAATAAAATAGATCTAAGACTAGGCTATCACGCCTAGAAGAAGTATCGAAAAGCAAGGTAGATATTGCTTAACGTTTAAGCTTGAATAAGAAGGTCGTCATAGAGTTGACACTGCTTTCTAGAAGGAGATCGCCGCCGTGAGCAAGAGCGAGCTGCTTGGCTATAGGAAGACCTAAACCTAGGCCTGAAATGCATCCTCGTTCATAATCAGGACTACGATAATATCTATCAAAAATTTGAAACTTATCTTCGTCTCCAATTTCTTTACCATGGTTAGTAACTCGGATATTGATGAAATCTTGATGAGACTGTTCAACATTAACTTTAATTACTGATTCCGCACTGCCATATTTGATAGCGTTAGAAATTAAATTATGCATGATTTGGCGAACTCTATTTTCATCAGCATAAACAGTTTCATAAACTTCGAATTGAACATTGATTACAATTTGTTTTTCACCAGCAAGGTGTTTGCATTCAGAGGCAATATTATGAATGTGCTTTATAAGTTCAAAGTGGCTAGGGCTAATAGCTAATCGGCCTGAGTCTATTGAAGATTGATCTACCATATCTTTTATAAGATTTAAAAGTTGCTCGCAGGCACCTTTGGCATAATGAGTATACTCGATCGTATCAGCATCATTCTTTTCTTTTGCTTCGTCTGAAATTATATCGATATAACCATTAAGAATATTTAATGGGGTTCTCATTTCATGATTAATGCTATTGAGAAAACGGATTTTTGCTTTAGCTTCGTCGAGAATCTGTAGATTGGTTGAACGAAGTTTAAATAAAGTGACAACTTGTTGCCCTAGTAGCACTAGTGATTCGATTTGATTACTTGTAAGTTTTCTTGGCACTGTATCTATAATACATAAGGTTCCAAGTGCATTTCCCTGTGCCGTGATTAAAGGCACACCGGCGTAGAAGCGAATTTTAGGATTACTGCTAACAAGAGGGTTATGCTTAAAGCGCTCATCGAGTAAAGCATCTTCAACAATGAAAGTGTTTTTTTGTAAAATAGCATGAGCACAAAATGCAAGATCTCTAGGAGTCTCCCTAGCTTCAAGTCCATAGTGACTTTTAAACCATTGTCTGTCTTGATCAACTAGACTGACTAATGCGATAGGGCAGTTACTAATGGAGGCCGCAAGTTTTGTGATAGCGTCATATTCGTTTTCTTCATCAGTATCAAGAATATGAAGTTCATCTAGTTCTTTTAGTCTAAGAATTTCATTCTTTGGTACTAAAACACAATCCATTAATTCCCTTAGCTCGCTTTAGCTTTGATTTCATCTAATTCAACAAAGCTCAATCCATCTTTGCTGATGCTTTCATCAATAAATATACTGTAGAGGCTTAAAATATCTTCGTAAGAAATCAAAGAGTATTCTCTTTCCAATTTCTCTTTAGCCATATTGAGTGCTTCAGCGTATGTTGCATCAATGGGAATCTCTGGAAAGTGATCCCAGTCAATAGTGACCAGCTCTTGGTCAATTAAAGCTAGAATGAGCTCTTCTTTTGTTTTATTTGCTTGATCATTCATTTAGACCTCGCTTTTTATCTAATCAATGAAAGATAACTTTATCCTATTGATCTTTTCGATAATTTTAATACATTTCAATAGAAGCTAGACGACAATACATTGACTACTCAGGACATTATCTCTCTAAACCTTTGATATAAAACATGAGTTTGATTAGGTTTTAAGCTGACCACAGGCTGCCATGACGTCATCACCCTTGGTTTCTCTAATTGTCGTTCTTATCCCATAATCGACAAGTTGCGCCTTAAATGCCTCAATATTCTGGTAGTTTGGCCTCTTCCAAGGAGATCCGGGGTAGGGATTAAAAGGGATCAAATTGACCATATGGGGCCTAGATTTTAAAAGCTTTGCCAGTTCTTGTGCGTCTTCTTTTGAGTCATTAAAACCATCCGCTAGCATGACTTCATAAAGCACAACTTGCTTTCTTCCAAGTTTGAGCTGATCAATTTGTGACATCAAGGTCGTAATAGGCCAATTTTTAGATATTGGTATTAGTTCTCTTCTTTTTTCTTCTATCGCGCAGTGAAGAGAAATCGCCAAATTAACTCCGCCGAGTTCACTAAAGCGTTTAAGACCTGGCATATAACCAGCGGTTGAAACAGTAATCATTCTGCGAGACAGATCAAGTCCGCGACTATCAGTCATCAGTTCTATTGCAGACTTGAGCTTATCAAAGTTATGTAATGGTTCACCTTGACCCATAAAAACGATATTCGGTGCCTTTATACCGTTCTTCCGTTTCGTATATGCCCAATCCCAGGCTGCTAAATATTGTCCAATAATCTCTGACGGTTCGAGACTTCGAGATAAACCCTGGGTACCGGTATGACAAAAACGACAACCCATGGCGCAGCCAACTTGGCTAGAGATACATAAAGTATCTTTGCGATAAAATGGTAAAAGAACAGACTCAATGGATCTTCCATCCTCGAGACCAAAAAGAAACTTTACCGTGTCATCTCTTGCTTCTTGCAGCTTAATAATTTTAGGTCTTTTCCAGTTTAAAGATTCAATGAAGTTTAAAAGCTTTGGAGAGAGTCTTCCATCTTCCCAACCTTTAAAATTTGGACGTCTATAAGCTTTTTTAAATATTAAGGAAGCAAAACTTTTAGAAAAACCATTCTCATTAAGTTTTTCTTCTAGCTGACTAAACTGTAAACCAAGACCTTGATGATTCATTTCACTTCATAATATATGGACTAAATTTATCCCATAAGAAAGGAGCAACTTCTATGGCAATAAGTATAATAATGATTAGTTCCATTAACTGATTTCGTTTTTCATTTGTTTCAGCTTGGAAGAGGCTAGAGACATCCGCTAAATTTTTAAGTTTTTGATCTACTGATGATTGCCAGTCTTTAACTCTAAAGCGATCACTCGCTGCTCTAAAGATTTTGGCATAGTAAAAATCACCGATGACTTTTAATGTATTTTCAATTTTCTCTATAACTTCACTGATTTCAATATAAATGAGGGCAGCATCGTGAGCATGTTGAGAATAATTATTAGAAAAAATTGACGGCTTACTAACTTGAATAGATTTGTAGAGTAGTCCTAATTTTTTATCAAGCATCTCATCGTAGTAACGCATCTCTAGAACCTGACATAATGCAAACTCAGCAACGTCAGCAATATCTTGAGCATCAGCTGTAGAGGCACAAATATAAGCTGCATTCCAGTCAATAACGACATAATCATCTTTTGAATATTGGTAAAGGTTCCCTCTAATTGTATCCTTCATTTGATCCGAGAGCTTTACATCTGTTTCAGTAAGTAGAAGTTGAAAAAAGTCATCTGACTTAAGAACGTCTTCAGGTTTTAAGGCATCCTGAGGATCACGCATATAGATAATATAATCTTCAAACTGATTCCAAACGCCTGGATGCTTAATAGCGGGGGAAAGATCTTGCATAACTCTTTTAGCTTTTTCCATTGCTATTAAAGAAATCTCATCTTCATTTTCTAGATAGTTTGCTAATGATTTAATTTGTCCGATGGGGGTTTCTTCATCGATGGTAATTTTAAAAGTTAAAGAAAAGGCACCGAAGATCCATAGCTTGCCTAAAGTTTGTATCTTAAGAACTCTGCCTTGATGCTCATGCTCCCAATCTCCCAACGAGATCGATAGGGGTGCTTCTTCGATAATAATATTTCTTGAACTTCTTCTAAGCTTAAACTGCTCTGTAAGACCTGAGCCAG
>CAXBMT010000192.1:0-4935 GCA_963976925.1 uncultured Bdellovibrionales bacterium | reverse complement strand
GTCATGTCTTTTACTCTAGGTCGTAGTTATAGCTTTAAAACTGCTAATTAAGCCTTATTAAACCCCCTGGCATATGAAATTGGTATTTGTTGTTCGTTAGCTCTTCTTGCTATAGTTGAGCGTAACTATACCTATGGATTGACTATGAAAGCCTTAATACTTTGCCTTATGTTTTACTCTAGTTTTGTCTTTGCCAATATTAGAGAAGTTGTCTACGTGGAGAGTCCGACTGATACCGACAAAGACGGTAAGCTGGATTTGATTTATGTCTCAATTGATAGAGCAAGCAATGCTAAAAATCAGCATGTTATTTATAAGAACTCACCCTATGCCGAAGGTGGTAACCAGGTTGACTTTTATTCAACTGATGTCGATCTGCTACCACAAGACGAAGCTTTTGATGGAAAGAGCGAATCAAAAATGACAGCTAACTCCCTTATTAAAGAAGTTAAAGCAGAAGCCTATCAAGGCTTTGCTGACGTCTATGCCCATAGTCTTGGGACAGGAAAGTCTACAGGTTGCCCTAGTGTAGGTGACATATCGGAAACATTAGCTGCAAAAGCTGTCATTGATTGGTTAAACGGTCGAGCCAAGGCATTTGATTCTTCTGGCAAAGAAGTTAAAGCAGATTGGGCCAGTGGTAATGTTGGGATGATTGGAGTTTCGTATAATGGGACATTGCCAACCATGGTCGCAACTACGGGTGTAGAAGGTTTGAAAGCGATTGTTCCCATCGCTGCAATTAGTAATTGGTACAACTATTATCGTGCTAACGGGTTGGTTGTTAACCCTGGTGGCTATGAAGGCGAGGATGCCGATGTTCTAGGTCGTTATATTGTCAGAAAGCGTGCTTGTGAAAATGAGTTACAAAACATTACGAAGTTAATGGGAAGAGAGCACGGTGATTTTAATAAGTTTTGGCAAGACAGAAACTATTTACCTCAGGCTAAAAATATAAAAGCCGCTGTCTTTATCGCTCATGGTCAGTCTGATTGGAACGTAAAGCAAAAGCATGCAGTTGATCTATGGAACGCATTAAGTGCAGATACTCCTAAAAGAATGTTTTTACACTCAGGTGGTCACTCCTATCCAAGTGATCGTGGCTTTAGAAATAATGTTCAAAAGTGGTTTGATCATTATGTTAAAGGAGAGTTGAATGACATTAATGATAAACCGGCTGTCAGAGTGAATACAGTAAATGAAAACAGAGTCATGGAACAAGAGAGTTGGCCACATGAAAATACATTCAAGCAGGTTATCCCCCTTGGATTAAATGATATTCATAAAGTTGTTGATATTGGAGCAGATAAAAGACTAGAGGTATTGACTCAAGCTCCAACTCAAAAGAACTCAGAAAGAGTCATTTTATTAAGTGATAAACTTGAAGCTGACACTCTCTTTTCAGGCACAGTAAAAGTGAATCTCATGTTGAGTGTTTTAAATAGAGCAGCAGCCAATATAACAGTCGCAATCGTAAAATATTCAGGATCTTCACGTGGAACGATCATGACTAGAGGTTGGGCCGATCCTCAAAACTATAGAAACCTTAGTGAAGGTGAGCTACTAACTAGAGGAGTCAAGTACAATTTGTCTTTTGAAATAGAGCCCAAGCAATTTAAATTGAGAAAAGGTGAACGTCTTGGAGTGCTTTTAACGTCGACAGATAATAAGTACACACTCAGACCAAGTACTGGTACGGAATTAGAGTTCTTTTTAGGTGATGATAGTTCTATTGAGCTTTTTGGCAGTGAATCGGTTTCTAATTTGATCGAAAGAAATGATTAATAATTTTTTATCTAAGTTTAAATATCTTATAGGTCCAATAGCTTTCTTGGCTATTCTTATGGCGCCTTTGAATGTAGAAATTCATGTAAAGCAGTTTCTCGCTATCTTTATGATGGTTGTATGCTTATGGCTCTTTACATCAGTTCCTCTTTTTATCTCAGGTATATTGGGTGTCTCGCTGACTGTTATTTTAGGTATTGAAACTGCTAAAGAAGCCTTCGCCCCCTTTGCCGACCCCATTATATTTCTCTTTCTTGGTGGTTTCCTTCTAGCTAAAGCCTTAGAAAACACTGAACTTGATAAAAGACTAGCCTATAAAGCACTATCTTTGCCTTGGGCACAAAAGTCACCAAGTCGAATAGTACTTATGTTTATTGGTTTGGGTTTTGTCTTATCAATGTGGATTTCAAATACTGCAACTGTAGCAATGCTTTTACCCTTATCTTTTGGTGTTATTCAAAAGCTTAAAACCTCCTTTGGTATTGATGATCATAAGTTTAACGAACAACTTCTTCTTGCCATGGCTTTTAGTGCAACTGTAGGTGGAAGTGTGACTCCGATTGGTTCACCTCCGAATATTATAGCGATAGGACTTTTAAATAATTTAACAGGATCTTCCATTGGTTTTTTACAATGGATAATCATGTCTCTACCAATTTGTTTGATTATATTTTTCTATATCTTTAAGAGATGTATATCGCATCTTCCTAAGACATTAGACTTAAATATTAAAGAAGAGATAAATGACTACAGAGAGTTTTCGCCAAAACAAAAACGTGTGCTTATTATTTTTGGCCTTACTGTTTTTTTCTGGATTATACCGAGTCTTGTTAGTTTAGTCTTATCGAGTGAATCAAGTCTTACTCAATTTTTATCAAATAATATTTCAGCACCAGTGGTTGCTATTTTCTTTTCAAGCTTATTATTTTTACTTCCATTGAATAGTTCAGAGAAAATATTAACAAGTGATCAAATGTCGAATATCGATTGGCCGTCCTTGCTTTTATTTGGCTCAGGTCTATCTCTTGGGAAAATTCTATTTAAAACAGGTCTGGTCAGTTACTTTGTTGATATTGCTAGTACGATGTCTATTCATATTGGTGTACTTAGCATGATTGTTTTACTTCTGTTTTTGACGATCATGTTCACTGAAGTGGCATCAAATACTGCTTCTGCAAATATAATCATTCCTATAATGATCGCTTTTAGCCAAGAAATGAATCTTAACTCAGCGACAGTCGCTTTCTTGTTTGCTTTAGCTTGTAACTCAGCCTTTATGCTGCCCGTTGCGACTCCACCAAATACCATTATTTATGGAACTAAGAGAGTGAATAAATTAACTATGATTAAAAGCGGCCTTGGCGTTAATATTGTCAGTGCCATTTTACTATCAATATTTATGCTAGTTTTCTAATTAAAGGGAAGTATGAAAGCTTATAAACAACTAGAAGCAACTTATGAAAGGCTTCACCATCTTAACCACCTATCTTCTATTACTCATTGGGATCAAGCTGCCATGATGCCATCTGGTTCCAATGAAGCTAGATCAAAAGCAATGGCAGAATATGGCGTTCTTATGCACCAGCTATCTACCGATCCAAAGATAGGCGATCTTATCCAGAATGCAGGTAATGAAGCTCTAAATGAAGTTCAAAAGGCATCATTACGAGAAATTAAGAAAAGCTATGACCTTTCAACTTGGTTACCTGAAGATTTAGTTAAGGCTAAATCTTTGGCTGGTTCTAAGTGTGAGCATGCATGGAGAACGCAAAGACCTAATAATGATTGGAAAGGCTTTGTTTCAAACTTCAAGGAAGTCTTAAGGTTGACTAGAGAAGAAGCAAAGCTACTTAGTGAGAAAACGGGTCTTACACCATACAACTCGCTCATTGATCTCTATGAACCTGGAATGAATACTGAGACCCTAGATGCTATCTTCGAAGATGTTAAATCCTGGCTTCCTGGGCTTGTTCAAGAAATTGTGGAAAAACAAAAAACTCGCCAAGTTATTCAACCGGTAGGGCCCTTCTCGATTGAAAAGCAAAAAGAACTCGGCTTAAAGGTTATGGCAAAGCTTGGCTTTGACTTTAGTCGTGGGAGAGTCGATGTTAGCTCTCACCCATTTTGCGGTGGAGTACCTGAAGATGTAAGGATGACGACTCGTTATGATGAAAATGACTTCGTCAAAGCCCTAATGGGGATCGTTCACGAAACAGGTCATGCCAGATACGAACAAAACCTTCCTGAAGACTTAAGAGTTCTTCCTGTTGGTCGTGCTCGCTCAATGGGAATTCATGAGAGTCAGAGCTTATTTTTTGAAATGCAATTAGGTAGAAGTGAAGAGTTTTTAAAGTCGATCCATCAGGATATTATAGACTCGTTTGGAAACGTTGAGGCTTTTGCAATTGATAATTTAGTAAGTCTCTACCGCCAAGTTAAGCCCGACTTTATTCGTGTTGATGCAGACGAGGTTACCTACCCAGCTCATATTATACTTCGCTATGAAATCGAAAAAGCTCTTATTTCGGGATCAATTGAAGCTGAAGATATTCCGGATATATGGAATGAAAAGATGATGAAGTATCTTGGTGTTGATACGAAAGGAAACTATACTCAAGGACCTATGCAGGATATTCACTGGACAGACGGAGCTTTTGGATACTTTCCTTCATATACTCTTGGTGCTATGTATGCAGCCCAAGAATTTAACTCGGTTAAGAAGCAGAGTCCCAATGTTGAGGAACAAATCGCCAAAGGTGATTACTCTGCTGCTTTTAGTTGGCTTGATAAAAATATTTGGAAAAAGGCCAGTACTCTTTCGACAGATGAGCTTATTAAAGAAGCCACAGGGGAGACGCTTAATCCAATGTATTTGAAAAACCATCTAACAAATCGATATTTAAAGTAGGTTATTTATGACAAAGATAAAAGTTGATTTAGTAAAGTACGACACATTAAAAACGAGTAAAAGAAAAAGAGAAAATCTTTTAGTTGAATCTAAAAGTGAGCAAGCTGTCATTACTAAACTAGAGAAGATTCATAAGGGCGATAAAATTAAAGAAATTCATGAAATTGTTTGGGGCGCTGAAGTCAGAGAAGATCATGGTGATGTACTCACTGGAACGGTTAAGTTTTTTAGTGAAGAAAAGG
>CAXBMT010000191.1:0-4971 GCA_963976925.1 uncultured Bdellovibrionales bacterium | reverse complement strand
TTTTATAAAATTATGAAAAAATACAATATGATTTTATTAAGTCATGCTGGTGTTGAAAAAGCTGTTGAAGGTGAAGTTTATCAAGAGCTAGGAAACCCTTTACGTTTAAGGTATCCACTCTCACTAGGACTAAAGGTCATTGCGGCACACGCTGCAAGTCGTGGACAATGTATCGATATGGATGATCCAAATAAAGCTCACGTTGAATGTTTTGATTTATTTTGGAGAATGTTCAATGAAAAGAAGTGGGAGAATAATCTCTTTGCTGATATCTCAGGCCTAACTATTCATGCCAGACTTGGAAAGCCACTAGACGTCTTATTAGAACATCCAGAGATTCACCACAGACTGATGAATGGTAGTGACTACCCTTTACCTGCAATTAATATTCTCTACAGAACATCTCAATTAGAAGATCAGGGTTATCTCACTGAAGACGAAGCTGAAGCACTAGATGAGATTTATAAATTCAATCCACTAGTTTTCGATTTAGCGATGAAAAGAACATTAAGACATCCAAAGACAGGCCAAAAGTTTTTACCAGAAGCATTCACAATGCCAAAAGAGTTAGGTTGTTTTAATTAGAAAGAGTAAGTTGCTGAAGAGTAAAAAGAGTCATTTGAGCGGACATAGTTCCAATACGAGAATGACTCTGGAGATTGAATAAGTTCCATCCCAATGCCAACAGTTAAATGCTTATCGATATTCCACCAAGCGTCCTGCTTTAAAACAATATCTTTTAAAACAGTATCGTATTTCCAGTCACCACTTAAACCAACAGCATCACTAAACGAATGTTTAACATACAAGCCAACAGCGCGTTTCCAGCGAGGCTTAGTTCCAAGAATATCATCTTCTTTAACTTCACCTTTGAGTCTTTCAATACCATTAAGAGAGATTGTTGAGATCTTATTATCCCAAACTAACGCTGCTCTAGCATAAGCCTCGTCATAATAGTTTGGTTGAATTTTTAATGACTCAAACTTAAAGCCATCGTCACCTTTTTTATCAGGCTTGATATTAACGTAGCTTGCTTGAAAGTTAGTATTGTCACTTAATTGCGTTGAAAAGACAGCTCCACCAATTTGATGATGGTTCACAAAAGGTTTAGCACGAACAAAAGCTCTCTCAACAGTATCTTGCTCATAATATCCAGTAGCGTTGATTCTTAAAGTATTTTCTGGCTTCCAGGCATAGTGGGCAGACATCCAAGACCTGCGACCAAGATCAACTTTAATTCTACCACCAAGTGAAGGTTGTAATAAGAGATCTTTGTAAGCTGGCATTTCAAGTTCATAAAAAATTGGAATCTCAACACCTTGAAGACCAGCTGAACGAGGAGGAAGTTTGGCCCAAGGGTTTGAGCTAACAATTCTTCCATCTTCAACGGCCAATGAAGGATTCAACTGAGGAATATGAACAAAAGAACCAAAGATTTCACCTCTAAAACCAGAGAAGTTTCGAGTAAGTCTTAAGGCCATGACCCCTTCTTGGTCTTGTTCAAGAAGGTTAAAGCCGCGTTGAGAATTAATATTTCCAAGGTTCCAATATTTTTCAGTAGGATCCCAGTCTAAGATTCTTCGACCAAAACTGAGGTTTGATCGACCCATATGATAATCAACGTACAACTCACTTGCGCTTAACATTGGAGAGCTTGATTCAGCATTTGGAAAAACTCTTAGGTCGGCATCAGCGACAAGTAAAAAGCGTCCTGTCTCTTTTTTTGTATAAAAAGAAAAGTCGAACCACTGATCACCGGCACCATCAAGTTGTGGATCATTAAGGTATTGAATATTACCGTAAGTAATAGAACCCTTGGCCCAACTCTTTGAAGCAAGAAAAGAAGAGAGGCAAACGAGCAAAGAACAAACGCAACGACGCTCACTCAAAACCTTGATGCTATTAAGTAGGGACCTGCATGTAACAATCAGCGTCTTAATCATTCAAACCATTTTAGCGTTAAGACTCAATGCTAGCTAAAAAAAATGAATGTGAGAAATTATTCCCTAGTTTGTTTCAACTTTTAACGCTTTTTCAGTTACTTGATGCGTCACAACAAAGCCTGTTTTATTAGAGTCTATATCCTGATCATGACAAATCGTGTCTTTGAATATAAATTCCAAAAAAATAAATTAGGAGCATCCCTTAATGAGCGTTGACTATACTTACGTCGAGCAAATTCATCGTGATCGCGCCAAGAAAATTTTAAAATCTCATCCGGAAGTAAGATCTTTAATGGGTCCAAATCCTTGGACAAGTTTATTTATTCTAGCCTTGGTAGCTTCACAGATATTTATTGGTTATTGGCTCGTTGATAAACCTTGGTGGGTAATTCTTATTAGCGCCTACGTGATTGGTGCTTTTATTAGTCACGGTCTCTATGTTCTTGTTCATGAGGTTTGTCATAACCTTATCTTTAAAACTCCTTGGATCAATAAAATTCTAGGCTTTATTTGCGACGTTGGAATCGGTTTTCCTAGTTCAGTGAGTTTTAGCAAATATCATATGATCCATCATGCTCATCTTGAGTATGATCACGATCCAGATATCGTGGCTTACTGGGAAGGAAAACTTGTTGGCAATAAAACTTGGAGAAAAGCTTTATGGCTTTGCTTCTTTTTTGTTTCACAAGGTTTTACCAGAACTCCTAAAGTTAAAAACGCCAAGTTAATGGATGCATGGGTTGCAGCCAATATGATTTTCGTTACACTCACCCTTTTATCGATTGGTTTTCTTGTAAGCTGGTGGGTTATTGCTTACTTACTCTTTTCAACATTCTTTGCTCTAGGCCTTCATCCACTTGGTGGAAGATGGCTACAAGAACATTATGTTTTCGAACAAGGACAAGAAACCTATTCTTATTATGGCCCATTGAACTGGGTTGGCTTTAATATTGGTTATCATAATGAGCATCACGACCTTATGAGTATCCCATGGAATAGAACTCCAAAGCTTAGAAAGATGGCTCCCGAGTTTTATGACAATTTGGTTACCCATAAGTCTTTAACTAAGGTCGCATGGGACTTTATTAGAAAACCGGAAATGTCACCATTTTCCAGGATTGTTCACCCTTCAAAAAGATAAATTAGTTAGACGGCTTAGCTTTAGCCTGTTGCGGACGATTACCAACTGGAAGGCCTAAATCGTGATCGTGCTCCCAGCGATCAAGCGCCAACTCTTCACGATCAATACGATAAAACTCAAGATCATTGTCAATTTCATCAAGGTTTTGACCTAACTCTCTTTGCAATCTGATTTGATCGGCTTTCTTTGAAAGTAATTGATCTAAAGCTTTTTGTTTTTGCGCTTGCATTTCAGCGATACGACGATCGTACTCAGCAGCGACTTGAACTTTTTGCTGCTCAAAACTCCAAACAAAACGATTGATACTATTAAGCTGAGTGAAATAATCTTTTCTACGCCTTAAAAGCAGAACTCTGAACAAACTAGCGTCACGAACTCGTTGTGCTAATTTTTCGGAAGTCATTCTAAGGCGTGAGCCTCGTCTAAAATAAACATCTCTACGCCAGCAAGTACGAATATCCTCTACATAGATAACGAAAAACTCTTTTTCTACGTCACGGACATAAGCTCGACATGGATCATTCGAATCATCAGAGCCTTCGACGTGAAATGAAATAAAGTCCCCAACTTTAAAAAAGCGAACATTTTTCGTTTCACTTTCAATTTTATAAATCTGTCCTGTTGGATCTTTATCTGTGACTCGACCAAAGAATCTAGAGTAATCAAACCCTGGATCAAAAAAAGAATCAAACTCTTGTTTATAGTTTATCGTCGCACCTAGTAAATCTTCTTTTTTTGTATCATAGGTGATCGGTGCCGCAGAAATGACAGGCATGATCATAAATACGATAATAACAAACAAGATAGTTCTCATAGATCTATTATCCCTCTGCGTTGCCAGAAACCCAAGCATAAAATTCATCAGGAAAAACTTGTCGAGTTGTTACGCTGGGAGATAAAAACAAAGCACTGAAATTTAAAATTGGAGTTCAAATGCAGTTTTTCCTAGATACAGGTGATATTGATGAAATTACTAAGGCATCCGAGTGGGGTTTAATCGATGGAGTCACTACTAATCCTAGTCTAATTGCTAAAACTGGTCGCTCTCAAAAAGACGTTATTACTGATATCTGTAATATTATCGATGGTCCTATCTCCGCTGAAGTCATCGCGACGGACCGTGAAGGAATGATCAAAGAAGGTGCAGCACTGGCTGAGATGCATAAAAACGTCGTCATTAAGCTGCCTCTTACAGAAGCTGGTATTAGTGCTTGTAAGTGGTTTAGCACTAATGAGATTAATACAAATGTAACTCTTTGCTTTTCGGCCAACCAGGCTCTTTTGGCAGCTAAAAATGGTGCGACTTACATCTCTCCTTTCATTGGACGTCTTGATGATATCGGACAGGATGGAATGCAGCTTATTCACGAAATTCGTGCAGTCTATGACAACTACGGATACCCGACTGAAATACTTGCAGCGTCGATTCGTCACACTATGCATGTTCATCAATCAGCCTTAGCCGGTGCAGATGTTGCGACAATGCCTTACTCGGTTATTAAAGCAATGTTTAATCACCCACTTACAACTAGTGGCCTTGAGAAATTTTTAGCGGATCACAACAAAGCAAATAAATAGAAATAATGCCTGAGCGTTTTATTTTTTAGCGGAAGTTTTTTCCCCATCGCCCGATAAGTCTTACGAACCTTGTCGGGCAGGATTATTTGCGTCATCTGTTTTTTCTTACAATTATTGCATTAGTTGTTGGGTGTATTCCTAAAGTTGAAGAAACAAAAGTTAATCTTGTTCCTAGAAATCAAGGTGGATCAACTCAACTTAATGGTCGTTGGTCTAACGCTAACCTTGTAACTCCCCTGACGCTTGATATCTCGACATCATTTGATGGTGAATTTGCCGGTGGAGATCTCGATGGAGACGGTCACAACC
>CAXBMT010000190.1:0-5045 GCA_963976925.1 uncultured Bdellovibrionales bacterium | reverse complement strand
AGCCTTTGCTGTTTGTTTTGCGAGTTCTTTGACTTCATGAGCGACAACCGCGAACCCTTTTCCAGCGTCACCGGCTCTAGCCGCTTCAATTGTCGCATTTAATGCCAGAAGGTTGGTTTGTTGAGCAATGGTAGCAATAACCTTTACCACTTCTCCAATTTCATCTGAAGCTCTCGAGAGTTGATCTATATTTTTAGAACTCTCTGTCGCTTGTATGAAAGCCTCTTGTGCCATTTGAGAACCATCATTAATTCTGGTTGTTATCTCTCTTACCGCATGTCCCATTTCCTCTGTTGCAGCAGCCACAGATTGGACTGAATCAGAAGACTTGGCAGATGATGCTGCCACTACATCAGATTGCTTAGCTGTTTCTTCTGCGCCCTTAGCAATTGATTCTGAAATATGTAGCAAATCAGTTGATGATGTTTCTAATTGAGTCGCGACAGTTTTAATCTCTTTTGCCACTTTAATATTTGCCGTCATTATGGACCAGCTGGCCATGGCGCCGATATATTCACCATCTTCTGTCATGAGCGCAGATACATCTAGATCTAGTTTTTCAGGCCCAAGGGAAATAATCGTCTTAAAGGGTAGATTTGATGGATCGCCAAGGAGTCTTCTTTGATGATCAGGATTTTTGTGAAAGATATCAATTTTTTGGCCGATGGCATTTCGAACTTTTATCGGAAGTAAATGCTCAAGTTTTTCCAAGGTTTGCATTGATGACTTATTCATATAGATAAGGGTTAAATCTCTATCAACAACCATTACATTTAGAGGTAAAGCTTCAAGCATTAACGACATTCGTAGAGCTTCGTTATCTAAATTTTGTAGGTTGAGTAAAGGTGTCTGCTTTTCCTGGGTCATTTCTTGAGGCATTGTGTGCTCCTATAGTTTTTTGTCGCTAGCTACTTGTCGTTAAATCATATTTTATTCTGGATTATTTAATACTTGATATTGATCAGGTTTTATTAATGGAGTCTTTTTCTTTGGTTTAAAGAGCTTAAACAAAGCTTGGACTTTACCGATATTAAGGTATGAAAAAGATTAGTATTTTCTTTATATTATCTGCCTTGATCATCACTATTATTTACTCACTTTCTAGTATTGATGAGAGCGCTAATAAACAGAGTCATCATCAAGCTCAATATAAAGACAGTAAGTTAGAAGAGAGTGTTTCTAAGTCGGATGGGAAAGAGTTACTACCTAAATCAAGTAAAGCTGATTTAAGTCATCATAAAAGTTATAAACGTATTGATCCTAAGAAATCGATAGATCAATTACAAAAGCGAGAGCGAGCACCATCTTCGATTCTGAGTTATTTCTCCGAGCAAAAATATAATGCAAATCAATCAGTTTATTTAGTTTCAGCAAGGTTAAGATCTTTGCCATCTTCTTCTTTCAAACAAGAATATGGGGACATAGTATTTGAAAACAGTGGCTACACGTTTTTTGATGCAATAAACTCTGAATTTGGAATGCCAACACTTTATGATGAAAATCAAAAAAGAGTCGTTCTTTTAACTGGAAGACTTATTCTCAAGGACTACGAGGCAGCATCTAGTATTTCTCAAAAATACGGAGCAGATCTTGATCTTAGTATGCAGCATCTGAATCTCTATGCTGTTGATCTAGGAGTAGATGTTTTGAATGCCTATGCTCCAAGTGAGAATATTGAATTAGAGATGATTGAAGGGGTAGTGCATGTTAAATAAACTCCTCGTGATCTTGATAGTCTTTAGTTTTGGTTGTGTGCAATCTCCTAAAAAATCAACGAAGTCTACTGAAACTGATAATAGTGATGTCGCTCCCGGAAATCCCAATGTCACTCCAACAATCAATCCAACCTTGCCACCTGTTGGTAACTTAATAGATCCAATCTTCTCTCAGTCATGGCATTTGATTAATACAGGGCAATCTGCATTTTCTAAAAGTGGAGGTACCGCTGGACAAGATATGAAGTGGTCTGGAGTACCTTATACAGGAGCTGGTGTTCTTGTTGCAGTATCAGATAATGGTGTTGAAAAAGAGCATGAAGACTTATCGGCCAACTTTAATCTTGGTTTTTCAAAAAACTATTCAAATAATGTCTCCGGTTGGTATGGAGATCCAGCTCCGGGAACAAGTGCCCACGGCACAGCTGTTGCTGGAATTATCGCTGCTTCTGGACAAAATGGTTTTGGCTCTAGAGGAGTCGCCTCTCAATCCATTATTGCTGGCTTTAAGTACGTAGGTGAAGCTGTTAATGTCAGCAAGCAAGTTGATCAAGCAAATGGCAATTATGATATTTTTAACTATAGTTATGGCGGGTACAGCTGTTATTTTGACCGAGAATCATCCAGCTATCTAGCTCAACTTGAATACGGAGTTAAGAATCTTAGATCTGGCAGAGGTGCTATCTATGTTAAGGCTGCCGGTAATGAATACTTTTCTTATAACTCAGACTGCGACCCAACACTAGAAGATGACGATGATACCTATTATCTTGGCAACGCTAATTTAGAACAAGTGCACTCTTATCCATGGATGATTGTTGTCGGTGCCGTTAATGCCAATGGCCTCTCCGCAAGTTACTCAACTCCAGGCTCTAGCTTGTGGGTTAGTGCTCCTGGTGGAGAGTATGGGGTGAATGCTCCTGCTATTATTACAACTGACCTAAGTGGCTGTGATAGAGGTTACTCTGAAACTGATAGCACACGTAATGATTTTGATAGAGGTATTAATAACTTAAATTCTAATTGCAACTATACCAGTGCCATGAATGGAACCTCGGCGGCAACTCCCATGGTTTCGGGAGCTGTTGCGCTATTGCTGCAAGCTAATCCAAATCTATCATGGCGTGATGTTAAGTATATTTTAGCTAAATCTTCTAGGAAAGTAGATGCTAATAGAACAAATCTGTCTCATCCTGGTGGACTTGATCTATCTGGTTACACCTATGACCGAGGCTGGACGAGAAACGCCGCCGGTTTTAACTTTCATAACTGGTACGGTTTTGGGGTGGTCGATATTACTGCAGCTGTCTCGTTAGCAAATAACTATAATTTCCCGCTTGGAACATTTAAAGAGAGCTTTTCTCAAAGTGGTTCTAATTTAAATTTACAGATACCAGATAATTCGAGCACTGGAGTTACTAATCAACTATCAGTATTCAACAACTATAGAATTGAGGCCGTACAAATTAAACTAGATATCGAACATAGTTTTATCGGTGACTTAGGAATTGAGCTAACATCTCCATCCGGCACCACAAGTACTTTGATGAATATCAATAGTGGAGTTGGCGTTTCAAATATATCTAATGAAGTTCTTCTTTCAAATGCATTCTACCAAGAACAAAGTGCTGGTACATGGCGTTTAAAAGTCGTCGATGGGCAAGGCGAAGATATTGGAACTTTGAAAAAGTGGTCTATTAAGATCTATGGGTATTGAGAAACGATACTTTTAAAGATCATCTTGCAGTCTCCAGGAAGAATTATTTGAGTGGCCCTATTCAATGACTCCTGAATTAACCTTCTATCAACTGCATTTATTGAAAAACTCTCAAGTACGTCTAAGCCTTGTAACTTATGGGCAATATGAGTGTCATGCCAATCTCCAAGCCTTGTGATAATATGATCCAATTCTGATGATAGTTGCCTGCTTATTATACTGTCTTCTTGATAGTCCCTAAAGTCGTTAGCAATTAATAGAAATAGCTTTAATTGCTTTCTCATTTTATGAAAATCATAGGACTCAAGTACTTCATTCTCTAGAGCTAATGCAATCTCTTGTGCTAGAAGAGTCATTCTTTTTTCAAGTTTTTCGGCGGAAATAATTTTAATCTCTAGTTGAAAACTCTCAAGGTTCGTTTGATTGATGATACCTTTTAATTTTTTTGCGACGTCTTTTGCTTCAACTTTGTTTTCTGCTTGTAGTGCATCGTTAAGTTTGCCAAAAGTTTTCACAAATTTCCCAAATTCCTTTGGTGCTTTTCCGCTTTTCGTATAGCTGTAAAATCCGTTTCTTAAGATAGCTGCTGCCTTTCTTTGATCTTTTAAATATTTAAATGTTTTACCATTTATATCTACTGCCTTTTCATCAATAATTTCGCTTATAATCTTCTTTAACTCAGCCTCATCAAAGCTTTGCTGCCATTCATCGAATTGTTGTGAAAGGTAGAGTTGTAAATGTTTTCGTTTGATTTGGTTAAATCTAGCTTCAGACGGGTAGTGCCTGTAAACAACTTCGCCCCAGTTAGTTGTATGGTGAAGTATAATAATATTTAAAGGCTTTTCATTTTTTGACTGAAATACGCCTAGTAGCTTTGAAGTGTTTCGTGCTTCGGTGTTTGTTACAAATACAGCATTCTTGCCATTTTTCTTATGAATTTGAAGTCTTCCATAGTCAGTTGCTCGTTCACCTTGCTCTTTTAAAACCTTGAATCTAATTGGTTCGTTTTGAATAAGCTGCTGTGTATTGTCTACTGCAAGTTCTTGAGTTTTAACTTTTTGAATTCTTAAATCTCCATTTTCCATAATCGTGTAGTAATAATCAGTTTGAGTGTCGATCTTGTTTAAGAGATTTTTTTCAATTTTTTGAAACCTTGCATCTGTTTGAGATTCAGCATCTGGAAGGTGAATACTTTTTGAGTCTTGGAATGCTTGTTCTAAAGACTGTTGTCCCTGTTTAACTTCGGATATAAAGTCGGCTGATTTAACTTTATTATCATCAATCGCATCTATGATACTTTCCTGTAGCCTATACAGACCTAAAGCTCTCTTTTGGTCACTTGATTGTAGAGAATAGGATATAGAGAAACTATCATTTGCCGGTCTTCGGTTGTTTTCAGCAGTCGGACCTTGAACGACAAGTAAGCCCAAAATGACAATGAATAGGCTAAATATAGAGAATCGTGTTTTTATACCCATTTAATCTTGTCGGTCATTCCTGGCATAAAATTGAGGACACATTCTTTGTTAAATCAAGTGTTTATTAATTTTTTCCGATAAGTTTATGATGAAGCTTAACTTAATATTTATATTCCTTCTCACATTGATTTCTTG
>CAXBMT010000189.1:0-5049 GCA_963976925.1 uncultured Bdellovibrionales bacterium | reverse complement strand
AATCCAAGCGACAATCGCACTTTTATCTGCCGGCTTTGTTATTAAAGATTTCTGCGACCATTGCTTAATCACAAAATCATGCTTTAGAAGGACACCTGCATTTTCACCACGTTTAGGCTTGGTTTGCTCAGAAAAAGTAAGCTGAGCTATATGAACTTTAACATCTTCAGCATCACTTATAGCCTCATACTCGCCGTTATCTTTTTTGATGATTTTTAAGAGAGACCCTTTTTCTAGCGACTTTATCGTAAACTCTTTTCCTCTCCAACCCCTGGATTCATTCCCAGCCACGAAGAGCTCTGGTGTATAGACGTTCTTGGCATTAACTCGACTCGCATGAGCTCTTTGTCTCTTATTGGATCTTTCATCTGCAAAACGATCTTTGTGACCTATATAGTCCCAGTAAGAAACATGAAAAGCGATTGGTACAAATTTTTTAAATAAGTCTGGATGACTAACTAGTTCTGATAGCCAGCGATCAGCTGGCGGACAACTTGAGCATCCCTCGGATGTATAAACCTCTACAAGAGGGAGCTTATTAGTTGTCTGAACAATGACGGTGTCGGCAATAGACGTGGTTGCAATAACTAGCGAAAGGAAAACAACAAGAGAACGTTTCATATGCACCTCTAAAGATAAGTGTGTGCAATTTTCAATATCTTACACTGCCTAGTCTTTTTACAGCTTATAAATATTTCTTACTTTGTCTTTTCAAACATTTAGATGGTTTAAACTGAGCTAATGAAATCCTTATTTATCTTTTTTAGTTTGTTAAGCCTGCCTGCTCTGTCTGCTCCTTTGCCGGACATTCTCATTTCTGCTGATAAGTCCCAAGTGTCGAATCAAGTCGATTGGCAAGAACGCCGTGAAGAAATGAAGTATCAATTAATGAATGAAGTCTACGGTCACTGGCCCAAGTATCTTCAAAGTGTTTTTAGAAAAGAACAAGACAGGATAATGATAGTCGATGGCGTTGAAACTCGTTATCGTCAAATAAAAATTCTATTTCCTGTTTTAGGTCCTGAGTCTTTTATTCGCTTGGGTGTATGGCTGCCTGCGGGTGAGCAAAAGCACGGCGTATTTTTAACTGTCAATCATTGTGGAAATCACACTATTGTTGATGATGAGTCTCTACCAATAAGACAACAACCTCACCACGTTGTTTATTGCAAAGATAAATCACGTGGTGACCTTAAAAAGAACTACAATATTAAAAAAGTAATTGAGGCTGGTTTTGGGTTGGCGACCTTTGATGTATCAGATATCGACTCTGATGATGCCAGGTTTGCTAGTGACGGCATCAAAGGGTTGATTAGAACGCATGATGATCCTGCTAGAAGTTGGGGAACGTTGTCTGCTTGGGCATGGGGTCTATCAAAAGCCGTCGATTACTTAGTGACTGATGAAGGGGTTGAATCCAAGCAAATCATAGCAACTGGTCACTCTAGACGGGGAAAGGCGGCACTTATTGCAACTGCGATGGATGAGCGTATTGCCATGACAATTCCTCACCAAAGTGGTTTAGGTGGAACGTCATCGTTTAGGAATGCTCGCTTTAGGGAGCGTCCAAAATTTATTTCTCACGGAAGCTTTCTTTACAGATTTTTAAATGAGCCTAATGGCTTAACTCATTTCTTTGCACCTATATTTAGAGATTGGTCAAGGAATTCACGCAACCTAAAAAAGCTTCCTGTGGATACCCATTTTTTGATTGCTCTCGTTGCACCTAGGTCTTTAGTTGATACTCAAGGTGAAGATGATTTTTGGTCTGGCCCTGATTCGGCCAAGAAAACATTAGAAGCGGCAATTCCATCTTGGAACCTTCATGGTCACCAAGTCGATCTCAACGATCGGCAATCTAGACTGCAACAGGTTCGAATTCCGGGTGGTCACGTTCAAGATGAATCATCTTGGGATTTGTTTATCGATATTGTGAAAAATATCAGCTTAGAAAATTCTTAATTGTTTGCGCCGTCCATTCTGTCGAATCGATAGCTAGATCGTGTCCTGCTTCAGGATGCATTTCTAGTTTTCCGCCCCAAGTTTCATGAATTTTTTCTGAACAGCTGTAATGACAAAGCCTATCTTTTTTCCCGGCCATAATGAGTAGGTTAGGTTTTGGTTTTTCTTTTGGAGCTTTATAGGTCATTGCTGCGACAATTTGATTAATAAAGCTTCGATGTGAAACCGGACGCTCTCTTTGATATTCAATCCACTTTTTTAGAATTGGTGGATGCTTGTCTTTTCTATTAGAAACCATCTCAAGGATTCCGCGCTCGACTAGATCGCGATCTTTGGTTAAAAAGAGTTTTAAAAAAGTTTTCATACTTTGTGGTTGAAGTCTTTTATGAATAGGGCAGATTCCTTTAAAGCTTGTATTCATAAGAATGCAATTTTTAAAATCATCTGGATACATCTCCATCCATTGACGGGCCATCATGCCACCAAGAGAAATTGCGATGAGAGTATTTTCTTGTTTGCCGTCAAAACATTCAGCATATTCTCTACGCATATCCTGTACGTAGTCTTTGAAATTTCGTGGTGAGATCGTCTCGTTTTTTAAACCAACGCCAGGATAGTCGAGTCCGATGATATTTGCTTCAGGAAAAGTTGAGCGCATTACTCCGTAAAAATCACCCCAATGTCTTTTTTCTCTAACGAGTCCTTTTAACAAAAAGATATTCAAAACTAGATTCCTGGTTGAGTTTGCGACCATCACATCCTAATCTATGAGACGCCTATCACCAAGAGTGATTCAAATGTTCCTAGGAGTTGACTCATGTCGTCAGTGTTTACCAAGATTATTAATGAAGAACTGCCTTGCTATAAGCTTTACGAAGATGAATTAGTTTTAAGTTTTTTAGCCGTCCCACCTAATCAGCTAGGTCATGCTCTCGTCATCCCTAAAGAAGAAATCGATCATATTTTAGATGTCCCAACAGATACTTATGCGAAAGTGATGGAGATGGGTCAATTGATTGGTAAAGCGATTCACAAGGTAACTAAGTCAAAGCGTGTGTGCTTTATGGTGCAAGGATTTGAAGTTCCTCACTTTCATCTCCATGTTGTTCCATGTAATCAGCCAAGTGATTTAGACTTTAGAAACGCTAAAGCGAAGTCTGAAGAAGAGATGAAAGATATTCAGCAAAAAATTGTCGTCGAGTTAGAAAAGCTACTCTGAAACAAACTTTTCTGTTTCTTCAATAAGCTTAGAGCGAATACCAACTTCAGCAAGAGCATGGCCACTATCTGGAATGATATGGAGTTCAGCTTCAGGCCAAGCTTTCTTAAGTTCCCAGGCATTTTCAACTGGACACACAACATCGTAACGCCCATGAACGATGACTGCTGGGATATGGCGAATCTTATCAACGTTACGGAGTAACTGATCTTCAGGTTCGAACCAGCCATTGTTCATAAAGTAGTGACACTCGATACGGGCAAAAGCATCGGCGAATTTAATATCTTCTTCAAAGCCTTGAATATGAGCTTGATCAGGAATGAGTTTAGAAGTCTTAGCTTCCCACACGGCCCAAGCTGTTGCAGCTTCTCTTCTCACACTTGCATCTTTTGATGTTAAGCGCTTATAAAAAGCTTTCATCATTTCGTGACGTTCATTTTCTGGAATCGGTTTAATATAGTCTTCCCAAAAGTCAGGATAAATTCTTGAACAACCTTCCTGGTAAAACCAATCGAGTTCTTTTTTACGAAGCATGAAAATGCCACGAAGAAATAATTTCGTACAACTTTCTGGATGAGTTTGAGCGTAAGCCAGAGCAAGAGTTGAGCCCCATGACCCACCAAAAACGGCCCACTTGGAAATCTCTAAATGTTCTCTGATTTTTTCAATATCAGAAACTATGTCCCAAGTCGTATTGCCTTCAAGTTCTGAATGCGGCTGAGATCTTCCACACCCGCGTTGATCGAATAAAACAATGCGATATTTTTGTGGGTTAAAATAACGGCGATAGTTCTTGCCACATCCGCCGCCCGGTCCACCGTGAAGAAAAACCACTGGGGTTCCTTCAGGATTGCCACATTCTTCAACATAAAGCGTATGAAGCTCTGAGACTTTAAGGGAAAACGTATGGTACGGTTCTATTTCTGGATATAATTCTCTCATGCGAATGATCATGCCATTTGGAGTTGAGTTTGGCACGTGCACAGTTAAATGGTTTTATAATTAATGGCTATTATGCTGAAGAACGCGGTCGTCCAAGCCTTGTTCTTTGGCTGCGCACAAAAGAAGCTCCAGTTAAAGCCGTGATTTCTGACCCTCAATTAGTTTTTTTTATTGCACGCGATGTTTCAAGCGATAAGTTGGCTGGTATCGCTAAATTTGAGCGTAAAGTTCTACCTCTCAAAGATATGGGCTTTCGTGATGTGGATGGACTTTATTTTAAAAGTCATAAAGATCTTTTGGATGCAAAAGATCATCTACAAGGTTTAGGCGTTAGAACTTATGAAGCTGATATTAGACCTTTAGAGAGATATCTCATGGAGCGCTTTATCCATGCTCAAGTAGAAGTCGCGGGTGAAGCTCAGACATATCCACGTAGTCTCACGATTAATGATGCCAAGCTAAGGGCCACTCAAAATTTTCAAGGAACCTTCTCGCTTCTCTCACTTGATATTGAAACGAGTATGAAGGGTGATCTTTTATCTGTTGGGCTTCATCAAATTCAACACGACGGAAGTGGACCTGAAAGAAAACTTGTTCTTATGAACGGAAGTGAGAATGGAGAGAAGGATAGTTCGCTACCAGTTGAATGGCTTGAGAACGAATTAGATGTTTTAAAAAGAATGTTGGAAACAATCCAAACATGGGACCCTGATGTCATCACTGGCTGGCATGTGATTGGTTTTGATTTTAAGTTCTTAGAAAAAAAAGCCAATCAATATGGCATTCATTTAAATATGGGGCGAGAAAATGATCGTCTTCAAATTTTTGAGCGAAATGGAGCGAGCTTTGCTTCCATGAAAGGGCGAATCGTTCTTGATGGTCCTTGGGCCTTTAAGGCCAACTTCTTTTCTTTTACCAATTTTAAA
>CAXBMT010000188.1:0-5055 GCA_963976925.1 uncultured Bdellovibrionales bacterium | reverse complement strand
CATATGCTAGAAATGATGAAGCCGCTATGCAATTTAAAGAAAGCCAAGCTAGTTTTGGTGATCAATTACAATTAGCAAAGTTTGACGTTACTGATAGCGCCAGTATTCAAAAGTTTTATACAGACTTAGAAGCTAAAAGTACTCGCCTTGATATTCTTGTAAATAACTCAGGAATTAGAAAAGATAATATGTTGGCCATGATGCCAGATGAAGAATGGAAAAACGTCCTTGATACAAATCTTGGCGGTACCTTTTTAATGTCTAAGCATGCCATTCCACTCATGATGAAAAACCGTTACGGAAGAATCGTAAATATGTCCTCTATTGGAGGACGACTTGGTCTACCTGGACAGGCTAATTACGCTGCTTCTAAAGCTGGTCAAGAAGCTATTTCTAAGGTTCTTTCTAAAGAGCTTGGAAAGCGTGGAATTACCGTCAACAATGTTCTTCCTGGATTTATCGAAACTGAACTCATCGCTGACCTGCCTGAAGATCAAGTTAAAGAATACAAAAGACAAGTTCCATTAAAGAGATTTGGAAAAATTGAAGAGGTTGCTGCTGCAGTATTATTTCTTTCTTCAAAAGAAGCTGGCTACATAACCGGTGCTTCTCTTGAAATAACTGGCGGCCTATAATGATTGTTACAGACCTTATTCCACAACGAGAGCCATTTCTTTTCGTCGATAAGATTGTTGAAAGACTCGATAAAAAAATTCTAACCAGTTTTTCTGTAAAAGGGACTGAGGATTTCTTTAAAGGTCATTTTCCTGGTAACCCTGTGATGCCAGGAGTTCTGTTGCAAGAGGCACTTTTTCAAACTGGTGCTTGTCTGATGGCAGGACAGGGAAGTGAAGGTGGTCTTGGTGTTGTTTCAAGAGTTGATAACGTTAAGTTTCGAGGACTGGTTAAACCTGGTGACGAGCTTTTCATGGAAGTAGAGCTCGTGGAAGTTATTGGCAACGCATATATGATGAAAGGTAAAACTAGAGTTAATGGCAAGGTCGTTGTTGCCTTAGATTTTACTTGTGCTTCAATTTAGAGGTTAGAATGGATTTTTTAGCAGTAAGCGATAAAACATTTGTTATTTCAGGCGTCGCAAATAAAAAAAGTGTCGCCTATGCTACTGCTAAGGTCTTAAAAGACAATGGTGCAAAGCTTGTTTTGACTGTTCAGACATCTGATCATGCCGAAAAGGCGAGTCAGCTTTTTCCAGATGCTAAGATTTATATTGTTGATGTAGAAAATTCTGAAACGATTAAATCGCTAGGCAAGAACTTAAAAGCTGACGGTGTAAAGGTTTCAGGTTTTCTTCATTCGATGGCTTTTGCAAACTATATGAACCCAAAACCTTTTCATGAAACCAATTGGGATGACTTTGCACAGGCGACTAGAATTTCTTGTTTTTCCTTAGTCGAAATGACGAATGCTATGATCGAAAGTTTCAGCGATGATGCTGCCATAGTCACTGTATCAATTTCTAGTACACGAGCTACAAATTATGGATATATGGGTCCTATTAAAGCAGCCCTCGATTCAACCGTGGCTTTTCTAGCTAAGTCTATAAGTTCAAAAGGCATACGTGTTAATGGCATTTGCTCAGGACCTCTTAAGACCTCGGCATCCGCAGGGATTCCTGGTTATATTGAGAATTATCTTTTTGCAGAAAAGCTAACCATGAGAAAAAAAGCACTTAAAACTGAAGAAGTCGGCAACTCGATTGCTTTTTTACTCTCACCTAAATCAAGCGGTTTTAATGCCACAGGGTTAGTTATTGATGCTGGCATGTCGGCAAACTACTTTGATGAAGAAGTTGTTAACTCTTCTAACTAGTTTAAAATCTGTTATTGCCAATTTTCATAGGCGAATTTCATAAAACTTAACAATTTTAATCTCTTTAATTCTTAGCACTTATTCTTACTATTCGAATCATTTTGCCGATAGGCTACAATGCGAAAGTCTCTGTGCTGCCCGTTGTTCGTTCTTTGTTAGGCCACAGACTCTATAACTGCTGAGGCGAATGTCTCGCACCTTAGGCTAAGATGTTAAAAGCTATTTTAAGTCTGACTTTATTTTTTGCACTTCAGTTTGAAGTGGGTGCACAGGACTTCACACATTTTAGTTTAACCGGACAATCAAAAGGTTTTAACCTTCCAGTTCCGGCCGCTCAAGAAACGCCACTCTTTGATCGCATTGCTCGAGACTTTAGTGATTACAGACTTCATGCTGATGATGCAGCTTCAAGAGTTCTAGCAGGTAACTCTCTTAATATCATTGGAGGATTATCTGGTGTTGGCTTTTCTCTCGTCAAAGATTTTGGTGGTTTTTCTATTAACGCCAATCGACAACTTGCTCCAGATCTTTTTGATGATGAACGTTGGCTTATCGTTGATGAACTTACGGTTCTCATCGATGCTCAAGGGTACTTGGGAGAGCTTAGAGATCAAGAGGTTATTGATATTAGTGAGTCTAATTTAGCGGCATTTGCTGGAATATCATTTAAGCGAGTTTACCGCATTACTCACTTTGCTTCCTCCTATGAGGAAGGATTAACAAAAGACTATGATAAATTAGTGTTCCCATTTAAATGGTTTAAACCTGAAAAACTATCCGATTTAGATCCCTATGAATTTCTTGAAAAAGAGGATGCCCTTTCATTTAGGGCCGGAGGCCTTGTAACAGCTCCAATAGGTTTATCAGTCGGAGCAGGTGTTCTCGCAAGCTATGAGAGAACCGCTAATTTAACGATTCAAGCTTTAGGTCCTGATGACTTAAGTGACAACATCGAAGATAGAGTGAGACTAACTTACACAAAGGACAAAACCGCTGGTTTAGCGGCTCAAGCCAAGCTTCAAGCTGACTTTCTTGGTTTACTTAAAATAACTCTGTTTTCCTATGACTTCAGTTATTCGTTATCTCAGGCTCAATCTTGGAACCTCTCTTTGGATCAACAAGCACTTATTAGTATATCTAATAATCAGGATCCACTTCTATATCACGGCCTTGAGGACGTTTTAAAACTGAGATCACCCAGACTTGATGACCTAGCCCCGTATGTCGTTAGTTCAGAAACGAGAAAAACTGAAGTCATGAAGTCTAAGTACGTCGCTCTAATTCTAGGTGGTAAGAAAGAAAAGCGCACTGAGCACGTTCAGACCCTTAAAAATGGTGTTGTTAGAAGCTTTTTTAAACATAACTTTAGCAAGCAACGTCAGGTTCAAAATATTGTCAGCCGTTTAGTCAGTGAACTATTTTCGAACCTTCTTCAAATGCCAACTTTAGTTAATAATGCTGCGATTGAAACAAAACGTGTCACCTTTGAATATGAGTCAGTTGAAAACTTAGTCGATAAAAAGAGAGATCTTCAGCTTAATGAAAACTCTCGAAGCATGTTCCTGAATATCTATCATGAAGCGACTGTAGGGACTAAGTCTAAAAAAATGCGTGATTATTTTACCAGTTATGCTAGTTACTATACGGGAGCTGATCCTGCTATTATAAGATTTATTGATGAAGGTGGACTAAAGCATCCGTATCAATTCCAAAATACATTTCAAGTGTCTGAAGCTGGAGTAAGGCTTCTTTCTCAGATGGATACTGATTTAATGCATGAACTTATTGATGATCTTTGTGAAACTAAGCCTCGTAACAAACTTTATCGTTTTAGATCTTTATTTAACTTTTGCAAATGGAAGCTACAAAAAGATTATCGAAATTATATTCTCGAAGTCCATCACCGAGAAATTAAGCTTTCTTCTTATAAAGACTGTAAGCGCTCAACTAAATGGTATTATTCCGCTAGAAAGAAGAGACAATATCTAGAAGCTTGTATGAGAAAAATTGCGAAGCGCGATGATAGTGAAGCTTTAAATATTGTACCTCTTTGGCGCCTAAAAGATTTTCTTGATGAATTTGTTTCTCAATCAAAAGATAAGGTTGATGTCTTTGCCATGTTCGGAATTCAAAATGTTCACTCTTATGGTCAATTAAGTGCTTCTCAACAAGAGGGGCTACCTATTAGGGCAATGTTTAGGGAAGGGCAGTGGCAAGGACCTGGAGTGATTCAAGAAGCTAGAACTTCTAATCAAACGAGATTGCCAGCTTCAGCTCCTTAGAGATTCTTCATAGTTTTTGAGTGCGTCTTGAGTACTTAATTTCGGATGGTAACCAAAATGCTCTTTAGCTTTGTCGTGTTTATACCAATGACTTTTGGATAATTGCATTGCTACAAACCTAGTCATTGGTAATTTATCTTTTTTATAGTCAAAAAACTTAGCCATCATTTCAAAGATAAGGCCAATGGCGTAGGCCAATTTAAATGAGATCTTTTTTGTTACTGGCTTTGTCTTATGAATTCTAAGGAGTTCGTTGGTAAAATCCCACAGCTTGACTGGCGTTTCTTGGGCTACAAAATAAGCCTGACCTTTAACTTGTGATTCTGTTGATAGTGCTTCTAATGCCTGAACGTGAGCTAAAGCTGCGTTTTCAACTGCAATAACATCAACTTGGTTTGTGCCGTCTCCAATAATTTTTAGTCGATTTGATTGGGCCGCATCTACTAGTCTTGGAACCAGATGGTCATCACCAGGGCCAAAAATCAAATGAGGTCTCAGGGCACAGGTCAATAGCTTGTTTTGATCAGTCGTAAGAACTTCATTCTCAGCGATGGCTTTTGATCTTCCGTATAGTGAGACACTATTTTCTGGGTAGGGAAGTGTTTCGTTACCTCCCTCAATCGACTCTCTGCCAAAGACAACACTTGGAGTTGAGGTATAGACGAATTTTTTTACTTTGTTTTGCTTAGCCGCTTTTAAGAGATTTTTTGTTCCTTCCACATTAATAGCAAGGAACTCTTGCCATTCTCCCCACATGGCAATTTTACTTGCACAGTGAATGATAGCATCGACATCTTTTGTCGCGTTTAGTACTTGTTCGTAGTTTCTGATATCAGCCTTAAACCACTTAACACCTTGATCAATTAAGTCTTGATGCTCATGTCTACCAAGACCATAAACGATATGACCTTTAGCCTGCAGGAGTTTAACAATATAGCGTCCT
>CAXBMT010000187.1:0-5144 GCA_963976925.1 uncultured Bdellovibrionales bacterium | reverse complement strand
ACAATTCTCAACATCATTAGAGTCAATGGTAATTGGTGTTTATGCACCCTTGCCGGACGAGCCTGATTGGACTTTGAGTCGTCAGCTAGGCTTATTGCAAACAGCTTTTCCTGTTCCCGCGGGAAAGGGGTTGATGGAGTTTCACCAATGTCATGTGAAAGATCTTGAAACTCAAAAAGCGTTTGGCATAAGTCTTAGGATCCCACCAAAGGGATCGCCCAGTGTTAAGCCAGACATAGTCTTGGTACCTGGGCTCGGATTTACCAAAGATGGATATAGGCTTGGTCGCGGCGGTGGATACTACGATCGTTGGCTTGAAGATTTTAAAGGAAAAAAAATAGGTTTGTGTTTCGAGGAGCAGCTACTGCAGATGTTACCCATAGATCAGCATGATATTCAAATGAATGCTGTAGTAACTCAAAAGCAGATGTGGCTCCCTTAAAAGCAAATCTCAAAAGGAGAAGATTGAGATGGATATGACAACAATACTAGCATCGCTTTTATTTGCGATCCTAGGACTGGCCGGTGGATATTTTATTCGCCATTCAGCAGTAATGAGAGATCAAAAAGAGCGTGAAGGTAAGGGCGACGAGATCATTGAAAAGGCAAAAAAATCTGCCGATGAAATCAAGTACAAAGCCAGAAAAGAAGCTAAAGAAATCATTCACGAAGAACGCGAAATTTTTGAAAAAGAAATTAGAAAGCGTGAAAACGATATGCGCTCACAAGAAAAGCAAGTTGATCACAAGGAAGCTAAGCTTGAATCAAAACTTGAGGATATTGAAAAAGAAACAAAAAGATTACAAACCCACGAAGATGATCTTAAAGAAGCTCGTGGTCGTGTAGATAAAGAAATTGAAAAGTTTAGAGCTAAGCAATCTGAAGTGGCGGAACGCCTGACTCAAGTTGCTTCAATGAGTAAAGATCAGGCTAAGCAAGAACTTCTAAAACTTATGGAAGAAGACGCTAAGGTTGATTTTGCTAAAGACTTTGTACGTCTTGAGCAAGAAGCTAAAGAAGATGCAGAAGCTAGTTCAAAACGTATTGTTGGTATGGCGATTCAACGCTTTGCTGGCGAGTACGTTGCAGAGCGAGCGATCTCAACAGTTGATCTTCCTTCAGATGATATCAAAGGTCGCTTGATTGGTCGTGAAGGGCGAAACATTCGTGCCTTCGAGCAAATCTGCGGTGTTGATTTGATTATCGATGATACGCCAGAAGTTGTTGTTCTTTCTTCATTCAACGTTGTTCGTCGTGAAGTCGCTCGTCGTACGATTGAGAAAATGATTTCTGACGGTCGTATTCACCCAGCAAAAATTGAAGAGTTCTACGACAAGTCTAAAACCGAAATGGATAAGCAACTTCTTGAGCTTGGTCAAAAAGCGCAGATGGAAATTGGTGTTCACGGTATTCACCCAGAAATTTTGAAATTAGTTGGAGCGCTTAACTGGCGTACTTCATATACTCAAAACCAATATCAACATGCTCTTGAAGCTGCCTTCCTTTGTGGAGCGATGGCCAGTGAGCTTGGTATGAACGTTAAGCAAGCCCGTCGTGCCGGACTTCTGCATGATATCGGTAAAGTGATCGACGCTTCAGCTGAAGGTTCTCATGCCGTTATCGGCGCTGACTTCGCTAAGAAATACGGCGAGCCAGCTGATATCGTTCACGCAATTCGTGCTCACCACGATGATGAAAAACCTGAGTCAGTACTTGCTCACCTTGTGGCCGCCTCTGATGCAATTTCAGGTGCACGTCCAGGCGCTCGTAAGGCCATGATGGAATCTTACGTTTCACGCTTAACTGATATCGAAGATATCGTTAATACTTTTGATGGCGTTTCTAGAAGTTACGCGATCTCTGGTGGTCGTGAAATTCGTGTCTTTGTTGAAAACGAAAAAGTAACGGATGAGCAGACAGTTATGCTTTCACGTGATATCGCTAAAAAGATCGAAGAAGAAATGTCTTATCCAGGAACAATTAAGGTCACAGTTCTTAGAGAGACAAAAGCTGTTGGTATCGCGAAGTAAGGAAAGAGTATGTCAGAGCCCTTATTTGCTTTAGTTATTGGTTCATCTTCTGGCTTAGGTTTGGAGATCGCTAATTATCTATTGCAAGAGGGCTTTGTTGTTTTTGGAGCCTCTAGAGGCGACAGTCCTATTGAGCACGAAAACTTTTCATCTATGGAGTGTGATGTCCGTGATGAAAATTCAGTGGTGGCACTCTTTGATGCTATCGCTGAAGAGACCGACGGGCTCAATCTCGTTGTCAACTGTGCTGGTGTCTTTGATGTATCTCCTTTGATCGAAACTGAAAGTGAAGTCTTTGTTGATCATCTTTCAACTCACGTTCTTGGATCATTTCATGTTTTAAAATCTCTTCATGCTTTATTGATTGAAGGTGAAACTCATGTGATCCACTTGAACTCATTAGCTGCTAAAAGAGGCTATGCTGGACTATCAGCTTTTAGCGCCTCTAAGTTTGCGCTTACAGGTCTTATCCAATCAGTTCGAGAGGAGTGGAGATCTCAAGGTGTGAGATTTTCAACGCTTGTGCCAAGTGCTGTCGATACACCACTTTGGGATGAGATCGAAGACGTTGAACGCGATCAGATGATAGATGTCGATGAGTTTCTTCATGTCTTTGATATGGTCGTAAAAGCTCCGTCTCATTTAGAGTTTCCAGAATTAGTGGTTGCTCATAAGACTGGAGGGAAAGCATTTTGAATCAAAAACAAGCTAGGCATCATTACTACTTTAGAGGTTTGCTTCCTTGTTTCATTGCTTTTCTTTCAATTTATTATTTTAAAGCGACTCTGCTTTCAATATCTAGTTTCTTAATCTGCTACCTCTGGCCTTACTTTCTCTATACACCAGGGGCAAAAGAGAAATATCTTGAGTTCAAGTATAGAAAATCTTTTGTAGGATTACTTGTACGCCTAGATGAATTTTTAAAAGGAGTGCTAAGGCCTAAGAAAATGGCCTTGGGTTTTCTTATTTCAATTTCGACATCGTTGATTTTTTGTATGGTGATGTGGATTTTTTCTGGAGCGGGTGAACCACTCTTTGCTTTAGCTGGCAGCTGTCTTTTTACAATTGTTTATTATTATTTGTTGTATAATTTTTCTAATTTAAGTTTTGAAGGTGACACTGAAACTCTTCAAGGTGAGCTGCCCTTAGAAACTTCGAGCGAACCATCTCAAAATCTTCAAAGTCATCAAACAGATAGCGACTCAAACTCTTAAATCGTCCCAAGATATTTGTTTCACTTAAACCTGCTGCTAGGTATGACTTTTCTAGTTCATCAAAATATTCATCAATCTCTTTGAGTCTTTCATAATACAAAACAGTCTCATGGAGTTGTTCAAAGTTTCCTTTGTGTTCTTTGTAGTGCTTTGCCAGCCATGGTGTTTTTAAAGCACCTCGTCCAAGCATGACGGCGTAACATCCTGTGTGCTTGAACATGGCATCTACATCGTGAACACTCCAGATGTCTCCGTTGCCGATAACTGGAACGCTAGAGTGTTCAACAGCTTTAGCAATGGCATCCCAGTTGGCCGTACCCTTATACATTTGATCACGAGTTCTGCCATGAATAGTGATTGCTTCAACACCACTATCAATCAGACGCGAAATTATTTCTAAAAATTTAGAATCGTCATGATAGCCCAAACGAATTTTTGCAGTGAAGACGCCATGAAACTCGCTTCGAATCATCTTGACCGTTCTTTGCATCAGATCAAGATCTTGCAGCATAAACGATCCGCCACGATGGGCGTTTACTTTTTTAGCCGGGCATCCAAGGTTAAGATCAAGATGATGAAGTCCAATCTCTTGTGCCGCTCTTGCAACATCACTTGTTTGCGCTTGTTCAGCGGTCAAAATTTGAAAGCCTGTTTTTGCTCTTAAAGCTGCATGTGTCGTGGTTTTAGTTCCGTAGTGCTTTAGAAGTGGAGAACTTGTAATTTTACCTACAGTAGGGACTCGATAAAAATCAGTGAAGAGATAGTCCCAATGAGGATAAATTTTCTCAATAACAGTTCTGTACGCCTCATCAGTCACACCTTCCATAGGTGCGAACAAGAGTGAGCCTTTATTATAAGGTAAGCGTGACATGGTGCCTTTATAGACAATCATGCTCAATTCGTCATATTCAAAGTGTATGTCGGTAAAACTTGTATCAGTCATCATTCCTTTGAGAAAACAGGGACTTAAGTGGGAAGCTTGGGTTCAAGTTAGACGAGAAGATGGAATCCTGGATGGATTGCTGGAATTTCCTGGTGGCAAGATCGAGCCGGGCGAATCCTCGTATCAAGCAGCAGCCCGAGAGTTACTTGAAGAGGTCAGTGTTGAGGTCCCTGCCGATCTATTTAAGCTGTTTCAGGTGACCAAATTTGATTATCCCGATCGCAAAGTCTGCTTATATTTTCATCTACTCAAAGTAGACAATGATCATACTGGTTGGAATCGTGGGCAATGGCATGATCTTAATGATATACCTAATAAACTACTACCAGCTAATAAGCCGATTGTGGATAAGCTCATCTCTTACCTAGAAGAAGAGCCGACTCTTGGAGAGTGGCAATGAATGATGTGATGATTGTCTCTGAACACTTTTTACTCAGCCTGGCTTTTGCCATGTCTGTCTTTTCTATAATTGCTTCAAGTAAATTAACTGGTGCGGGCTTTATCAAGTTATCGACTTCAGTTGCAGGTGGTAGTGGCTTACTCGCTCTAGCATGTCATTTAAGTTACGCATCTATTCAAAGCCCTCAATCTATTTTTGTTTCAATATTTCTCGTCGCAAGTGCTCTTATCTATGCTTTTCACCGTGACAATAAAGGCATAGCTATGTGGACTCTATGGTTGATTCAAAGCCTTAGTTCACTATGGGCGATTGTGATTTTTCACAACACTTACACCGAGCAAGTTATCTGGGCCGTAAGTTCAGCGGCATTACTTGGAATTGTTACTTATGCCATGGTGCTTGGTCACTGGTATTTAGTTGTGCCTAAACTATCAGAAAAACCACTAGTTGTATCAACCATTATCCTGTGGATTATCATAGTTCTAAAAATAGGTTGGACAAGTGTTGAAGTGATGGAAAACGCAGACTACTTTACGTTGGGTACAACAAAAGGCGCT
>CAXBMT010000186.1:0-5176 GCA_963976925.1 uncultured Bdellovibrionales bacterium | reverse complement strand
CAATTGGTATGAATAGGGCCGGTGATATTGTGCTCGATTCTGGAGAAGCTTATCACGTCTTTGATCATGCTATTGAGATTGTAGAAAAAGCATATAAGTCTGGACTTGAAGTTCATTTTTATTCTGGTGGACCTAACGTAAGAAATCTCGATTTACTATCTAAGCTAAAACTGAGTAATGGAAAAAGTTTTTTAGAGGTTGCTAGCTCTGTACTTGGTAGAGAGGACCTCGTCGATTTGGGAGAAGAATTTGACGGAGGATATTTCACTGATCGTTATAGAAAAGATCTGACTAAGGTTGGGCCTATTGATCAGTTAGTTATTGTTGAAGATAATCCATTCTTTCCACTCGATGAAGCTCAACGCACTAGAGTTTTAAAATTACCTGTCCATGATGAGGTCGCTCTCAAATCATGGCGTCAAGAAAATCGTCTCTCTTGGGTTCACGGAGTTTTTGATGATTTAGTAAGTGGCAAGGATTTAGATTTAATAAATAGTGAAAAGATTAATTCCAATATTGTTCATGGCTTAAATATTTTAGGAAAAGATTCTAAGAAAAATTTATCCCGACACGGCTGCGCCGGGATATTTTATGCACTTTCGTTTTAGTTATTAGTTGGTGTGGCTTCTTTTACAATTTTTGCCATATCTCTAGGGTTGGTATATTCAGTTGATTTGATAAATTTCTCTTCATCATTTTCAACATTTTCAAGAAACTTCTTCCAATCCCCACTGGCCATACCAGCATGAGCGAAATTCGATTCATAAACCAATGAACGATCCACTTCTCCAAGAGTTGCTTCAACCAAAGATCTCTTTGCTTGAATTCTTGCAACTGGTGATTGAAGAAGGATTCTATTTAAGATTGCTTGCTGTAGTTTGTACTTAGTTTGTAAGACGTAGGAGTAATCAGCAAACATACCGCTAACGGCATCGTTTGAAGTTAGTGTTTGTGACGTCATGATCCAGCGTCTAGCAACTTGAGCCCCAACAATATTTGCTAGTGTACCAACACCGCCTGAGCAAGGAACCAAGCCTTTTTGCAAATGATTAAATTCTAATACTGTTTCTTCATGCACTAGACGAATGTCGCCACCAAGAGCAAGCTCGATTCCTTGTGCTTCAGCGCCTTTTCCAAGATCGACGATAAATGTCTGAGGAAGAAGGTGCATTGAATAAACAATCTTTTGAAGTTTCTTAAGATACTTTTGAAATTTTGCAGCATCCATTCTCGCTGTTTCTTCACGATCAAAGCCGCTTGAGAAATAACCGCCAGCTCCACGAAGAGTAACCGCATTAATCTCAAGGTGAGATGAAAGCCAGGCCATCATTCCTTCCAGTTCAAAAAGCATTTCCATGGTGATGGCATTTCTTCTTGCTGGTCTAGACAATTCAATTGTCAGACTGCGAGTTGATGGGTCGAGTGTTACGTGCAATGTCTTGTAGTCAAATACGAGAGTCATGGCATTACCTTCCTTGGTTTGAGCCTAACTATGCTAATGAAGAAGTGATTGAGTTGCCGATCCTTGGTCACACACCAAATCTTCTATTTAAGTGTTTCAAACTCGAGGGGTAGATGTCAAAGACCCCTGTAGTAAAAAAAATCTAAACTTATCTAACTGCACTAAAACAGTTTTAAATAGCCAGAAAGACTGAAGGAAGTGATCGGAGATAGGGGCGGGTAGGGTCAAACTAGGACCGGTAATATCTACCGGTCCGTATGGAATTTAGCCTTCTGAGAGGAAACGTTCAGCGCGTATAGCAGCTTCACAGCCTGATCCGGCCGCACTGATCGCCTGGCGGTAGTAGCTGTCTTGAACGTCACCACAAGCAAATACACCTTCAACATTCGTATCTGGGTGTTTACCTTTAGTCTTAACAAAACCGTGATCATCAAGATCAATTTGTCCGTCTAAAAACTTAGTATTTGGTGTATGACCAATACCCATGAAAAGACCGTCTGTTTTTCTTTCAGTTACTTCACCAGTCTTATTATTTTTAACCTTAATAGCGTGAACGCCCTGATCGTTAGCAAGGATCTCTACAACTTCAGTATCCCAGATGATTTCAATTTTTTCATTTTCAAAGGCACGAGTTTGCATGGCTTTTGAAGCTCTAAATTCATCACGTCTATGAACCATATAAACTTTAGAAGCAAACTTTGCTAGGAAAGTAGCTTCTTCGATTGCCGTATCTCCACCACCAACAACGTGAACAACCTGATTTCTAAAAAAGAAACCATCGCATGTAGCACAGGCTGAAACGCCCTTACCGATAAGTGACATTTCGTTTGGAAGACCAAGATATTTAGCTGAAGCACCAGTCGAGACAATAACAGTCTCTGCTTGAAACTCCTTGCCATTTTCACATACAAGATGAAAAGGACGCTTTGATAAATCAACTTTAGTCACAAGAGTTGTTAAGTATTCTGCCCCAAATCTTTGAGCCTGCTTTTTAAAGTTGACCATAAGATCTGGGCCCATGATTCCTTCTGGGAAACCTGGAAAGTTTTCAACGTCTGTTGTCGTTGTTAATTGTCCACCAGGCTCGTGACCTTCGATCACAAGAGGTTTTAAGTCTGCACGAGCAGCATAGAGTGCGGCAGTATGTCCTGCAGGACCTGAGCCAATGATAATGACTTTATGGGTTTCCATCTTGGTTCACCTTTAAATTTTATGAATTGAAAAGGCCTTAGCCTTCTTGAAGTTGCTTCTTAATATGTTCTGGACGGTCATCTTCATCAGAGTGCATGTCATAGTATGCTTTCACTGACATAAGATCTTCTTCGTTTTTAGCTTCACGAGTTAGTTTGTATTTCTCTTCAGTGATAGGGCAGTTGTAAATATAGATTTTTTTATGCTGCTTGCGTTTTGCCACGAAACCCTCGTTTTCTTTAAAATTTGTCTCCTATATATATGTAATTCTATTCGATACAGCAACTTAGGTATAAAATTGGATAAATATACTGCCATGCACTGTGAATTGGTCGTAGACCTATCGCGCAAGTATGTTAGAATTTTTATAACCTCTTGTGAATATTAGAAAAGAGAGGACAGACCTTCACGGAAGAATGGATATGTCGAACTCGATTTTAAAATTTTGCCGCCTTATGTTGGCCTGGCTTTGTCTAGGATATACCTCAGTAGCATTTTCTCAGTTTTTTCATCACGCTCAAGTAGGTGACGTAAGCGACTCCGGTAAAAGCATTATTCTTGATCGAGGTATGGTCGAGGGGATGCGCCCTGGGATGAAAGCAAGATTTTACAATGATGAAAGTCAAATGGATTATATTGGAGTGGGTGAAGTTATCAAAGTTAATGATAGCTACTCATTTTGGTACTTTAGAAATGTTCCAGAAACACTAAAACCGAAAGCTAATCAAAAGATATTCTTTTCGATGCAAGAAGAGGTTTTACGCGGTCGACGTCCTATAAAGGTTGTTCAAACAAAATCAGTAAAGACTAGGAACCGAAAAAGTATTAGCGCAGATAATTCTGTACCAAATGACCTCATCAAAGAATCAGAAGATTATGTTGAAGGTGAAGTCGCAGTTACTACACAACCGACAGTTAACTATGATCTAAAAACGATTGAAGAAACTGAATGGAGTGGCGGTGGTATTCCCATCATTTCTGATGACTTTCCTGGCGAGCTTGAATCAGTTAGGCCAAAAGATGAGCCAACACTCAGCGATTCAGGAGATATTAGAGAGCAATATAAGTCTCGAACTGCAAATGACATGATCGAAGGGGCTGTAGATAAAGCTCGCGTGGCCAAGTCTAATAATTCTGACGGTCAAATTGCAGGAACCGTTAGGCTAGAAGGGCAACTAACTAACTCAATTCAAAATGACTTTAGTAAGTACCAAGATAAATTGGTTTCACAAAAAGAGTTAGCTCAAGAAACTCGCTCACGGATTAGAAAGAATGGTGAGTTATGGTCGGCAGGTCTAACTGATAATGAACTTCGTCGTACGATTGTTGAAAGTGGAGTCATTGAAGAAAGAGAGCGCAGAAGAAAAGCGGCTGCCAACCTTGCTTCTCATCATGTCAATCTTCGCTACTCCACATCAGTTACTCCTAAAACATCAAATATCGATCCTAATAATAGCGGCAACAACTTTGAAATGGCCCTTGGCTATGAGTATCTGCTCGAACATATGACAGAGAGTCTATCGAGCTGGTCTATTGAAGGGTTAGTGCAAAGAGGGATTACTTACCAAGACGTTGGTGGTGGCGGAATCAATGGACGTATTGCTTGGGGCGCTCTTGGGCTTCAAGTTCACTGGTTCCCTCTTTGGAAACCAACCGCGATTAGAAAGTTTATTCCATTCGTAGGAGCAGGTATTAAACGCGGTAACGGGGATCTTCAATCAAGCTTTCTTAATCAAGCTTATGACGTTCAACTTGTTGGAACAGATCTGCACGCCGGACTTCGATTTAGATTTAGTGCTGGAGATGAGGTTTATAACTCATCCCCGTTGGGGCTTGGGTTCATCGCCATGATTTCAGGCGAGCAAAATAGATTTAATACTACGACAGGTTTACAAGATAGAGATGATATAGACACAGTCTTCGAACTAAGCGAAGTTCGTTATACCTTTGGTATAAGTGCATTCTTTTGAGGTTATTCATGAAGTTTAGTTTACTCATTACTTTATTATCACTCAGCTTGACGGCGAAAGCTCTTGAGATCGATGAGAAATTAACTGTTAGACTTTTAAGATTATCCGTATCTAAAAAAACAGTACTTCTCAATAGAGGTTTAGAAGACGGTCTTGTTGTCGGTGACCATGCCAAGTTTTATTTAACAACGGGAGTGGTTGCACGTGGTTTAGTACAAAAGATTAGTCCAACCAGAAGTATTTGGTCTGTGTATCGTATTGTTGACACAGATGTTTTAAGAGCAGATCAAATCCTCAATTTAAAAATATCTCCACCGGTCAAGCTCACTGATGATCCTTCTCAAAGCTTTATTGCTCAAGCAACAAAGCTTGATACTGAAACAGGTATTCCCTTGGCCGAAGGCGCCAATGATATTGCTGGTGCTGATCTGAATGCTGAAGAAGCAGGAGAGTTTGCCTCAATGACTAGAGGTGATCCTATGGATAGCAATATGAATGAAGTGCCAGTTCAGATGGATGCTCCAATGAATACGAGTGGCGAAGTTGTTGTTCG
>CAXBMT010000185.1:0-5221 GCA_963976925.1 uncultured Bdellovibrionales bacterium | reverse complement strand
CTCTTCCATCGTTTTTCTAAGCCTTAGTGTTCTTAAAAGTTGATCAGCTTCTATAACTGGTGGTCCCAATATTTCAGATAGTCTGCCACTGCCAATTCTTCTAAGCATCTCCATTTGAAAAAGGCGCTCTTTAGCTGCGACAAATCCGAAAGCATAAAAAAGATCTTCTTCATTTTCTGCTTCAATATGAGGAACACCAAATTTATCAGTTGTGACTTTTACCTTAGCATTTAAATGGGAAAGCTTATGTACTCCGTCCAAAATGGGAAGTGAGTCTTTTGCGCTAGAATAAAAAGAAATAGCTCTCGAAGCTATAAATAGAAAAATAATTAATAAAAACGAAGCGAAAACTTTCTTCATTTGATCTCACTTTAATTGGACAATTCTTGCAACCATTTAAGTAAATCAAACTTAGAAAATAATGGAAAGCGAAAGAAACCCTCGAGTCTAGCTCGAGGGTATTATCTTTATTTTTGAGCCTGTATATAAACGTCAGTTACTCTTACTTTTCTAAGTCTAAATCCATCATCTACCGTAATTTTTTGCTTTTTATATTCAAAAGTACATTGACCAGTTTTGACTGCTACATTAGCTCTAAAAATAAGACCGCGCTTTTTAAGTTTTGCACACTCAAAGCTTTGACCTTCAAGATCAAATCTGATGATATCACCTTCAAGAGTTAGCCCTGGAACCTTAACTCTTTCATAATCGTTATCGTCTATATCTGAAAAGCGTGGTGAGATCTCTAATTCAACCCATGCTCTAGAAGTCTCTTCGTCAAAGTCAAAGACACCGCTAACTGGATCATGTGTATAAAGACGCTTAATCATAAGCTCTGATGACCAAGCCGTTGAAGTAAAAGTTAGTGCTAAAAGAATTAGTGATAAATTTTTCATAAATCTCCTTATGAATATCAAAGTTTTTCTTGGCGAATAATTAACACTCGATAATCCAATGAACGAATTAAGATTTGGTCAGGGTTGTGTAGAAGTTACACAATCAAAGCTTTATTATTGTGCCAAGCGCAAATACATGGTTTAAACCACCCAAAATAAACTGTCCCGAATTAGGAGAATATATGAAAGCCTTGATCCTAGCGGCTACCATTGCTCTTGGCCTATTTACAGCTACGACTAATGATGCCCAAGCACAACGCAGAGGAAGCCGTGATGGCTACGCCACTCGCTACACTACAACTTATTCATCATGGGATTATACATTCCATACGTACTACGGTTATGAAGAAGATGTTTATGTAAGCTGTGGATATTACACATGTTATGAAGACTATCGCCCATCAAGCCGTGTCTACGTAGAAGAAACAGTGATCAGAAATGGTCAATGGGCCGGCTACACTCGTGTAACAGTTTATAATTCTTCTCGTTATGATAACTCTGGACGTTATGTAACTTACTACACTCACAATGGTCGCGTTGTTCGTCGTGATTACCACCGTAATCACCGTTATGTGAGAAATCGCACCTATGTCCGTCGTGAATATGTATCTGTAAATTATGTTGTACTAGATGAGTTTACTGCTGGTATTATCCTTGGTACTGAGTTTGTACGTTTAGGCGCGACAGTAGCTTCTGCTTGTGACCCACGTTCAGATGGATACGATGCTTGTATGGCACTTGCCCTTGCTTCATCAGTATCTGGCTCATTGATCTCAATCTCTGCTTCTGAAAGAGAAGCTGAAAGAACTGAGCTTCAACGCCAAATCGAAGCGGCTGAAAGAAACCGCGACGAGCTTAATATCGAAGACAGTTTCGACCCTAATTTCTAGGCTCGATGTTTGTAAATTAAAGGACTTGGCCCTCTGAATAGAGGGCCTTCTTTTTTTCACACTTCCACTTTTCCATCAATCCCCGTGCTATATTGCGGCATGTCAAATTTAGTTTTAGCCCTCATTCTCATGTTTTCTAGCAGTCTTTACGCTGCCAGTGACTTTGGTTTTGTTATTTCAGATGCCCAGGTTAATCAACCGGCTGAAAAGATCCATTTCAATCGCCTTAAAGGCTATTTTCAAAGTCTTGAAAGTGAAATGCGCGATGGTGTCACCTTTGGGGTTGACCGTATTATCGATATTCAATTCGTAGACTTTGGAGTGAGTCCGATAGCAAGATGTGATGGCTCAAACCACGATGATCTTCTTAGGGTTGTTGGTGATTCAACTGTTGAAATCAATTCATCAATTAAAGATTCGATTTTAAATTTTGATACATTCAGACAAGATAATTCTGGTTGTAGCTTAAGAAAGAATCTTCTTATTGCGCTTGAAAATGAACTTCTTAAGATTAGATATGTTAGAGATCTTGACGAAAAATGGAGCAAGGTTGAAAGACGCTCTTTAAACATTTGTCGTGACGAGAGACGTGAGTATGGACGTCGCTGGTTTAGCGAGAATCCACAATATAGAGAAATGTGTGAGATTCTTTTTAAGATTCAAGATCGTCGCCAAGACATGAAACGTCACAAAAGAAAAACCAAAAACCTTCTTTATAATAGTGGCAAGCTAGAGTTTGATCCAAGCTCATTTGCTGAGACTGATTTACGTCGTTATAAGATTTGCGAAAAAGACTATACGCCGACCAAAGTTTTAGAAAATGGTACCCGTATGAAGATGCTTGGAATGGCCATCGTCTATATGTCACCAGGTTTTCAGACTTCACAAGCAGGTCACGTAGCAGAACGCTATATTTATTGTAAAAATGATGAACTCGTCGATATGTTATTTGAGTATACTCAGATGACTGAAGAAGAACTGGTAAACGCTAGATCGGTTTATAGTAGACACCTTCCATTTGTCAGTGACGAGTATATCAATAGTCTTAACGAAACAATATATATTAAAGTTCGAAGTCATCCAGGAAGCTCACGTATGGAAGGTTACGGCTTTCACCAACTCTATCTCAATAGAGATGTAGCTGAAGTTTGGCCCAAGGTTAGTGAAACAGAGATTTATGAAGGACTTCAAGTTTCACTAAAGAACTATATTGAACAAGGCCAAAACTTTAAAAATCAAGTTCGCTTTGAGCCGTATTCACTGCTTGAGAATAATTGTACTCACCCTATTCGTGAAAGACTTAATCGTCTTGGTGGTGAGTATGAAATTAATAATGTGACTGGGTTTAATCCAATTTGGATTTTTAATTTTCTTAAAAAGAAAACAGCAGATCGAATGATCATCTATCCTTCTCAACGACTTATGAGAAAGATGGAAATGCTTGAAACTGGAAAATCAATGTTTTGGGAAAATACAACTTTCTGGTCAAAAGCATCCAATGGTCGCGAAGGTCTTGGGCCTGGGTTTATGGTTTTTTATCCTGAAGTTCATGGGACTCTTAAAAGCTTATTGTTAAAGCCGGCCATGGGTGCAGTCAATATAGCTGCATCAGTTGTTCAAGTAGCTGTTGGTGTTCTACAGCTGCCACTAAAGCTTTTATCAAAAGTTCCTGGCTTTAGATGGCTTGAAAGAGCGACCGGTGGTCATAATTTGGTTTATGGCATGAGAGGAATCACACTTCACTTACCTGAATTAGTTGGCTTTAGACTAAGATACCCAATGCCTACCGCGTGGACACCAGAAGAGCTCGAATTCGTTGAAGATGTTCTTCCTAATCACGACCCAAAGATTGTTAATTACTTAATGGAAAAAGTTGCTCAGTGATCAAAAAGAAATAACTTTTTATCAAATCTAAGTTGCTGGGCATACACTCCGTTTTCAGCACGCTTTCCACAGCCAATCACCATAACAACTTCAGCATCACTGGCTAAATTTAAAAGTTTTTTTACTCTTACTTCATCAAAGCCTTCCATCGGACATGTGTCATAGCCCTGTGCCGTCATTCCAAGCATAAAGTTTTCACAAGCTAGAGCTGTTGTTTTAACAGACCATACTCGCATATCAGCTTGAGACTTAGGACCTCTTGGTGTTGGTGAGAAAAGTCCTCTCGAAAAAAACATAATACGTTTAAAGAAACCTTTAATTCCTAGAAAGCCTTGGCCATAAAATAAAGGAACAATCTTTTCATAATATGTACGAGCAATCTTGGGAACTTTATCCCCTTGTTTATCAAATTCCTCGAGCATCATTTTATTGATCTTAGGCCAAGTTTTCGTTCGAGCGACTGCGACGACTAAGGCACTTGCCGTTCTAGCGGCTGATTGACCAAGACATGCCTTAACTAAGAGATTTTTTTTATCCTCAGACTTCACATGGTGAAATTCCCAACACTGAAGGTTTGAAGATGTCGGAGCTAAAAGTGCCCAATCTAGGGCATGATCCATAACTTCTTGCGGCATTGATTCATCTTGATAAACACGAACACTACGACGAGATCTAATGATTCTATCGAAGATTTTATCATCACCGCTTTGCACCATTGTGGCTTCGCGATGCCTTATATTAGGGACTTTTGTAAGGATATCAGATGGATTACTCATAACGCTTTGTTTCCCGAGTTTTATGGACAAATAGATAGGCTAAAGGCAAGATAAACCGTCTAAAACGACTTCGACAAGTAATGTTCATACGGAGATAACATGAGGATTTTATTCGCCTTACTTTTAACCTTTGGTTTGTTTCAAAACACAGCAAGTGCACAAACTTTTGTTTATTGTTCAGAAGGAAGTCCAAGCGCATTCAACCCACAGATCTTTACTGATGGAACGTCTAACAATGCTTCGTCACATACAGTGTATGAAAGACTTGTTAACTTCAAATACGGCGAAACAACTATTGTTCCTGAACTTGCTGAGTCTTGGAAAATTTCAAAAGACAGAAAGACCTATACTTTCAAGTTAAGAAAAGGCGTTAAATTTCATAAAACCAGTTTCTTCACTCCGACTAGAGACTTGAATGCTGATGACGTTTTGTTTTCAGTTAATCGTCAAAGACTAAAAGAACATTACTACCATAATGTTTCAGGTGGTCATTATGATTACTTCAACGGCATGGATATGGGCAATATCATCAAAGATGTTAAGAAGCTTGATGACTATACTGTTGAATTTACTCTAACTAGACCTGAAGCTCCATTTCTAGCAAACCTTGCTATGAGCTTTATGAGTGTTCTTTCAAAAGAGTATGCTGATAAATTAGCTAAAGAAGACAAGAAAGAAAGCTTTGATAACTTCCCTGTCGGTACTGGGCCGTTCGTCTTTCTTCGTTATATTAAAGACACACAGATTCGTTATAAAGCGTTTGATCAACACTGGG
>CAXBMT010000184.1:0-5248 GCA_963976925.1 uncultured Bdellovibrionales bacterium | reverse complement strand
CATAAAGTCCAAGGCTCATAAATTGTGGATGAGTGTAGAAGTTCTTGCCAATCATTGCTGATTGTTTGGAAAGCTTTGAATTAAGCATCAGCTTAGAGTTACCAATTGCACCAGAAGCTAAGACGACTTTTTTTGCCTTAAAGATATGATGGTTTTTATTTTTATCAATCGTATGAACGATATTAATGCCGTTTTTAACTTCAATTCGAACAGCTTCCATTTCACTTTTAAGCTTAAGTCCGTTTTGTAATGCTTTGGGTAGTGCAGTTATAGCGGTAGACTGTTTGCTGTCGAGTCGACAGCCTGCCAGGCATTGAATGCAGTCATTGCCTTTTTCATATTGGCAATTGCTTTGCGCTCTTTTAAGCGGGGCACACTGATAGCCTAAGTTTTTAAAACCATCGATGAAAATATCGGCATTTTGATTTCTAAACTCTGTTGGGATTTCTTGGATCTGGACACCAGCTTCGACTTTCTCGTACCACGGCTTCATCTTTTCGTTTGTAAAATCACCAATACCAGAAAGATCTTTCCAGCTATCTAGAGCAATAGAGTCAAATCGATCGAGAAGGGCTTGGTTAACAATTGAGCCGCCACCGACAACTTTAGGCCTTAATAAGCCTATCGTCGCTTGATGATTTAGTTCGATACCTCCACCCCAGTAAAGTTGTGAGTTGGCATCAATTTCAGAATCAGGGTAGGTGTCTTTGTTAAAATGTTTGCCTGCTTCAAGTAGCGTGACACTTGCACCTGATTGGGTAAGTTCTTTAGCTATGATGATACCTGATACACCTGCACCTATTATGAGAAAATCATCGATTACAGAAAGCATTGACCCTCACCACGATAAGTTTTTAATAGGTTTACTTTCCCATTTTCGATGAGACTAAGATTGTTAAACCTTTCACAAAGCTCTCCCGCTTTTGCATGTCTAAACAGAACTACGTCTCCAAGTTTTTTATCTTTGTCTGTATAAATAGGCGTTTGAACTTCACCGCAGCCTTCATTTATCTCTAGAGTGGCGTGTTCGTCTTTTATTGGTCTTGGAGATTTGTCCGGGCCGATTGCTCCTGAAGCAATATAGCCACCACCAGCGAGGGTATATGTTTTAGGCTTAGAATTTCTTGTTACTTCCAGAGCAAAACCTGCAGCCGGTGCTAAAGAAAAGTCTTGGTAGTAATCAAATAATAAAGGGGAATATAGACCTGAGCCTGCGGCCAATTCTGTTACACTTGGATCTTTTTTGGTTAAGTGCAAACTGCCTGTTCCTCCACCATTAACAAAGCGTAGGTTATGACCATACTCTTTACATAGTTTTGTCATTGCCACTCTTTTCGTGATGACTTTTTCCATTGAGGATTTTTTTAGAAACTTAATAATTGGATTTAAAAGCTTTTTAAAAGGGTTTTTATCACCAACGCCAGCTATTTGAGCTTCGTAGCCCATGATGCCGCTTAAATTAAGCCATGTTTTAGTTTTTAATTCTTCCAGGAGTATTTTTAAATCATTCGTTGTTTTTATTGATGAACGATGAACGCCAAAATAAATACCAAAGTGTTTTGTTGAAAGATCGATATCAAAACAAATATTGATCTTTCGCTCAAGACGAGAAGCCATTTGATCAATAACAGTTAAGTGCTCCAGGGAGTCGACCATAAAAGTTATCTGATCCCATTGATGGTCTTTATTATTTTGTTGCTCAAACCATCTGAGATAGGGATAGGCGACAACGATGTCTTCGATGTGATTCTCGGCCAGCCATACGGCCTCATCCGGATGATATGCTAAAACTCCGTGAAAGATTTCTGGATAATCTTTTAGAAGCTTTTCAATTAACGAACGACAACGAATAGATTTACTGGCCAGTCTAATTTTTAAAGGGGCTGCCATCTTTTTTAATTGTTGAATATTACTTTCTAATCGATCTAAATCAATCCAAGCCAATGGCAATGCCTGATCACTTAATAGTGTTTTTATGTCTTGATTCGAATTCATGGGGTTATTTTAGGAGAGTTGAATTGTTAAATCCATTTTTCAAATTAACGCGGACGCAAAGACTCGGTTAATATCTCTTGGCCTTGTCATCTTTGTAATTCTATAATTTTGCAAAATTGAGGATTTTTATGAGTCAGTGGCTAGTTGGTGCAGGTAAATCGGATATCACAGCGTTTATTCCAGGCATTGTTATGCTTGGTTACGGTAACCCTCATAACACGGTCAAATATGTCCATGCGCCTTTGAATGCACGCGCTATTTGGATTGAATCAGATTCTTCTCATGAAATATCTATTATGCTCTGCCTTGAGGTTTGTTTCATTACTCAAGCTCTAAGTGACTCTCTATGGCAAAAGCTTAGCCAAGAGTACCCAACACTTAAGCGAGATAATATCATCATTACTGCTCAACACACCCATGCAGCTCCTTCTGGTTATACTCATTATGCACTTTATAGTATGCCAACTCCTGGCTTTTCCCAGGAAGTTCTAGATACTCTTGTTAATGGAAGTTTCAAGGCTATCAAGGAAGCTTTCTCTAAAAGACGCAGCTCGAAGATTCTTTATAAAGAAGGCCAAGTTCCACTTGATGCTGACGTTAGTTTTAATCGATCTCTTCGTGCCTTTAATCGAAATCGTGAAATTAAAGATCCTATTGCTGACAAAAACCAATCTCATGCAACAGATAGAACGATGAGAATAATGGAATTCGTCGATGAGAAGGGTCCTTTTGCTTCATGGAATTGGTTTGCTGTTCATTGCACGAATATCATTTGGACCAATCATCATATTTCTCCCGGAAATAAGGGGTATGCCGCTACCTATTTAGAACAAGACCAAGCAAAGATTCACAACAGAGCAGATTATGTTGGCGTTTTCGCTCAAGGAACCGCCGGCGATGTATCTCCTGTTCAAGTCCCTCCTTTTTGGGCCCATTGGTTTAAACAGCCTGATCTAAAAATGATTACAAAGGCAAAAGAAAATGGTCTTAAGCAATTCTCTTGGGCTAAGAAATTTCTTTGTCATGAAGGAATGGAAGTCAAAGGCGATATTGACGGTGAGCTTATTTATGTAGATTTTTCTAATATTGAAATTGAAAAGTCGAGACTCGATAAATATATTCCTTTCGCTTCAACTTCTCCTGCATGTTTAGGTGTGGCCTTTGCTGAAGGTGCAGAAAACGCAGGTATTGCTGACCCTATCAAATACTTGTCTCGTAGTATTTCTAATATCATCAAAGCTTGGGAGTACATGCTCATTCCAGTTAGATCAAAGGAGTGGGGAGAGAGAGTAAAAAAGAAGTATCTCGTACAAAAACCTAAGCATATTTTTGTTGAAACCGGAGAGAAGAAAGTCTTAGGCACTTCAAAAGTTATGAGCCTTATTATACCTGGGTGGGTTGATAAAAGTATTGGATATTTTAAAAAGATTCATAGACGAGGCGGAGTCCACGAACATACCTGGACTCAACACGTGTTACCGTTATCAATCGTAAGAATAGGGTCACTCTCATTAGTTAATATGCCGGCCGAACCCACTACGATGTCAGGTCGTAGGATGTCTGTAGAGCTATCTGAAATCCTCGGGGGACAAGTTGTCTTGTCTCCCTATTCGCTTGCTTATTGTGGCTATATTACTACGCCTGAAGAGTATGAGGCACAATGCTATGAAGGTGGTCATACAGTTTTTGGTAAGTGGACTCTACCTGCTTTTCAACAAAATCTTGCTCGTTTAGCTCGGGAATTAACGGTTGATAAAAAACAGAGGGTTTTAGACAAGAGTTTGCAACCGCCTCAATTTACAAAGTATGAGCTATCTATTCGCAGTTTTGAAACGCCAGCTCTTGACCAGCATTAATCCAAAAGACAGAATATTCACTCGCTAGGAGGGCGCATGAGGTTACTGTTGTTTATCTTCGTTATTTGCAATCAATATTAAATTATCTCTTGCCCCTTTGGATGAGACTCTTGCAGTCAGTGATGTTTATTTATCACAAGTTCAAGCTAAGGTTTTTTGTCGTTTTCAAGACCCTGATACAAAATCCACAACTCAAAGAGAAAGATATATTCTCACTCGATTAGATAGAGTTGAAGAAGGGCGCTATCGTGTTCGCACAGGTAAAGCAAAACTCAATGTCTGGCTTCCTGAGTATCAATTAATTGGCTGTGGTTATAAATTAATTACATTGGGTGAAGATCTTGAGGGTAACCCATTGATTGGGGATATAACTCTTTTAGATTCTGGACTGGGTAAAAGCTCTGCTAATCTGGAACTTAAAAGAGAGCTCGCATCACTTTTACTAGGTAAAATTGGTGAGCGAGAACAAGCTTATCTTGGCGACATTATTAAAAATTAATTATTTGCACTTGTTAGCAGAACCTGGAAGGTTCTGTGGTTTTTGGTATGACATTGCAAATGGTAAAGTTAGAACTTCATTTTCTCTTTTAACTTGAAACCATATTTTGTACTGACCTGATTGAAGCTCGTCGATATGAGCGTCAAAAGGGTAGTCAAATTCACCGGCCGCGGCGATTGGTAAAAAAGCATGAAGATGCTGAAATCTTTTTTCTTCAAAAGCTCTATCTGATTTTTCAATCAAAACACCATGGCCACCCATTTCTAACCACTTCTCAAAACCCTGTGCGGCTACATATTGATCGCCAAGTTTCTTTTTTATAGAGAGATAAAATTTTGGAACCCAACGATCACAAAAATCATAGGTTTCATATTCTAAGATAGCTTTAAACTCTTCGCCATTTTGTTCATAAAAGTACTCGACACCTGTTCTAGCATCTGGCCAATTTAAATCAGCTGCTGGTGCGCCTCTTGATCCGTCGACTTGAATCTTATGACGTGTGTAGCGCATCTTCATCTCACTACCATCATGAGGATGAGGCATGGTTTCAGTGAATAGGTAATATTCCCCGTACCATGGAATCGCGTTTGGAAGACTTTGGTTGTCTGGGTCTTGGCTTGTTCCGTTGATATTAAGACTAAAGCCACCATTTCTCATATTAAAGTCAGGGTGAACATGAGCAAAATGCGAAAGATCTTTATTAACGATAATCGAATGCATGAGCTTTCCATGCATTCGGTGATACATCTTATGATTCATTCCATTGGGCATCTTATAAGCAATTTCAAACAATGAAGAACGTTGTGCATACATCGTCATTTGATCGTTGCCATCAAGTGTCGCAATAGGAGTGAGGTTAGCGTTAGCTGTACTTATAAATATTAAAAAAAGTAAATAC
>CAXBMT010000183.1:0-5268 GCA_963976925.1 uncultured Bdellovibrionales bacterium | reverse complement strand
AACAACCTCAGCGCAAATATGCACCAAGCGAGGACTTTCAAGTTATTCAAGCGATTAAACACTTAAAGACTTTTGAGCTAGCTAAGCAAATGTCAAAATAGGCTGTGTCTATGAAAGAAAAATATTCTAGAAAGATCCTGCTGGTAAATCCAAAGTTCCAGTTTTCTTTTATGAAGCATTCGATTCTAATGACAGTTGCTGCCCTAGCAACTTTTTATCTATTTAAAGTTTATATGTTCTGGGAGTTGAAGGATATCGCGCTTTCGACTGGAATTAGTCCTGACCATGACTTTATTTCGCTTATTGATAATAGAAACTACGTTATTGATATGAGTTTTGTGGTTCTCGCAATAGTCGTTGGATTCTTAATGACTGGTTGGGCGCTTTGGGTTTCTCATAAAGTTGCAGGCCCAATTCATAGAATTAGAAATGAAATCAAAAAGATTATTGATGGACAGCCTCTACAAAGAATTAATGTTCGAGATCATGACTATTTTCACGATTTGAAAGACAGCGTTAACCTTCTCATTGAGTACTTCAGACGCTAAGCTATCTCTATGTCTAATCTAATTTCTGTTACCAGCCTGGTTCACAGTGTTAAGGAATCACTTGAGAGTGATTTTTCCTTTGTTAGCGTTGTAGGAGAAGTCTCCAACCTTTCAAGATCAAGTGCTGGGCATATTTATTTTACCTTATCAGATCAAGACAGTAGTTTGTCGGCCGTGATGTTTCGTGGAGACGTTCTTAGAAATCCAAAGGCTAAGACATTAAAAGATGGTGATAAGATAGTTTCTCATGGTGGTTTGAGCGTTTATCCAAAGCGCGGAACTTTTCAGCTTATTGCAAAAAGATTTGATGTCGTCGGCGCCGGAGATTTAAAAGAAAAATTTGAAAAACTAAAAAGAGAGCTGGCATCTCAAGGTCTCTTTGATCAAGAACATAAGAATACTATTCCTGCTTATCCCAAAAAGGTTGCCATCATTACAGCTGAAGGGGGAGCCGCCTTACAAGACTTCTTAAATGTTTATAAAAGACGAGCTCTGCAAGGAGAACTTGTTGTTATTCCAGCTGTTGTACAAGGTGATCAGTCTCCAGCAAGTTTAAGAGCTGCTTTGGCCAAGGCCATTAAGTATAATCTATCTCATCCTAGTAAGGCATTTGATGTCATTGTCCTCACTCGTGGTGGCGGAAGTATGGAAGATCTTTGGTCTTTTAATGATGAAGGTTTAGCTTGGGATATCTTTAATTGCCCTGTGCCTATCGTCAGCGCTGTTGGACACCAAGTTGATTTTTCAATTAGTGATTTTGTTGCAGACATAAGGTGTGAGACACCAAGTGCTGCTGCTGAAATATTAACCGGAGCACAAACTCAGGTTTTAACCCAACTTCAAAGTTTTAGATCTCAATTGTTAAGACATTCACTTCATCTTAAAAATATCGGTCCTAATAGACTTGAGCGAGTTTCACCCAAGGCACTGTCACATATTTTAAAAGAGCAGACCTACGACTTAAAAGAGCGCTTAAGAGAATGTAAGTTAGATGATAAAGTAGATACGATTTTTGATACTGCTAATTTATCTTTAAGGCTCGATGACTGCTTGCGAAAAATAGAGTCCTATCGAGAACGTCAGGTAAGTGTTGTTGGTCAAAGGTTAGAAAAATTTGGTAGTCTTCTTAATGCATTAGATCCAAGACAAGTCTTGGGTCGAGGCTTTAGCTATGTGACCAGTGAAGACAAAAGTATCGTTGGTTCTAAGAAGTCTCTTGAGAAGTGCGGAGATGAAGCAATTTTAAATCTGCATTTTCATGACGGCGTCTCTAAGATTAAAAAAGGAAGTTAGTTTGAATAAGTTATTTTTATCTTTATTTCTCGCTTCGTGTTCATCCATTAGTCCAATTAGCACAACTTCTAATCAGGAAGCTGAAAAACCCCAACCAGTGATCTCTAAGGAATTAGTAGTCAAACCGGGTGAGGTTGTAAAAGTAAGCTTTGTGAAAAATCAGCTTACTCAAGGTGGCATTTTAAAATGCGATAGTAAAAGCGTTCCGTACTTTATCAGTAATGATGAATATAATGCATTTATTGCTGAAAGCTATTTTTCAAAATTTAAGCCAATTGAGTGTGTCATTGAAAAGAATGGAAAAAGTAATAAAGTGGCACTGATAAAGGTCGAGGATAAAGAATTTCCTTCAGAAAGATTAAACGTTGATAAAAGAAGAGTTTCGTTAAACACAAAAGACTTAAAGAGAGTTAGAAAAGAGCAAGTCTTTTTAAATAAGAACTACGCAAGCTCCCCAAGCAATCCGTATTTTGAAGACTCTTTTATGCTACCTATAGATTCACTCGTAACTAGCATTTATGGTTCTAAAAGAATCTTCAACAAATCAAAACAAACACAGCACCTAGGTACAGACTTTAGAGCTCCAGTTGGTGAACCTATAAAAGCTGCTAACTCGGGCAAGGTTGTTGTTGCTCGAGATTTATTCTTTACTGGTGGAACTGTAACAATCGATCACGGCTTAGGGATTTTCACAATCTACGGACACTTATCAAAAGTTCAGGTTCAAGAAGGTGAGTTTGTTCCTAAGGGGACTCAGATTGGATTGGCCGGAGCTACTGGTCGTGTAACAGGGCCACATCTGCATTGGGGTGTTAAAGTTAATGGGCACTTCATTGAGGGCGAATCTCTAGTTAGGGAGTCAGCCGATTGAGTGATCTTTTTGGCTCAAAAGAGATTTGTCGTACTTCAAAAATCTATGTGACACGAGATTTACGCAATCAATCTGTCTTCAAAAATCTGGAAGATAATGGCTTTAGTTTAACCGAATTAGACGACTCAAAGATTTCGACAATAGAGAACTCTATTATTGCGACTTATCCTGGCAAGGGACGAAATCTTGATGAGAAACTACTGTCGTCTTGCTTCCTCGTCATATTTGATGCCGACGATGCTCTAGAAAGACTAATGTCAAAACGCTGCTTTTTTATTAATTCTTCAGATCAAGAGAATATCCAACGCGATGTTTTTGAATCTTTAGAAGAGATTCTTTTGATGCGTGATTTGCAACTCCATGAGGCTAAAAAAGCTAAAGACTGGGATGAGAAAGTTAATGAAGCACTAAGCGGCTTTGAGTATTTAATTAAAGCCTTACCAGGACATAAGCCTGGTGATATCGGTCAAGATGAAGGCTTAGCAGATCTTATCGACTTTTTTGTAAGAGTACTTATCTTTAAAGAACGATCTGTTGCGATCACGGCAGAGAAGCAGTTTTGGGAGACACTAGAATCAACTTTTTCCGATTTTACTTTCGATTTTCAAAGTCTAGTTACAATACCTATCGGACAAAAAAAATGGAATGTTTCTGAAAAAGAAGAGTCAAAGTACAGCCTTCTTAAAAAAATGGGTTTAGCATTTTTAGTTAGTGAGTTTAGAGATCAATCAAATATAATTGAAAAACAAAAAAGAGAAGAGCACTTATGGGAGGATATCTTATCTAACCTTCAATTTCCTGTAGCTCTGATTTCAACAACAGGAGATTTGGTCGCTCAAAACCCAGCTTTTACCCAGCTTTCAATTTTTCCTGTAGACTGTTTAAAGCTTCGGTCGCAACAAAAAGTAGAGTCTAATAATTCTATCTTTCGAGTAGAGAAATATAAGATTGATACTTCCAGCTTAGATCAGGGGGAAGATTTATTTGCTTATATTTTTAGAGATGACTCAGGCAGAAGAGCTGTACAAGGTTCTGGTGAAGAGCTCGGAATTATATCTAGCTCTATTGCTCATGAATTGAATAATCCGTTAGCCGGAATCTTAGCCTCACTTTCACTTCTTGAATTAGAGGATGATATTACAGAAGATACGATACAAGCTATTAAGGATATGAAGGTAAGTGCCAAGCGTTGCAAGGAGCTGGTTGAAATCTTTCTAGGCTTCTCTAGAGCGAACCCAAGGCTTGCAGAGAAATCTTTAAATGAGTTTGGTGCGATCGATAAAGCGATATCACTTTCAAGATTTAGAATGATTGAAAGCAATCTAAGAATAGACGTTGAGACTCAATTTATTTCCAAGTTTCATAGAGACACTAATCCATCAATTCTATCAATGGTCTGGTATTTGATCTTTAGTGAGATTTTAACATCAGCATCACATCATAATCTTGTTACGGGGTCGACTAGCACAAACCTGAATGCAACATTTTATGAAAAAGAGCAGGTGCTAGAGCTTATCGTTGATACTCCTTTTGACTGGGGAGACTCAATTCTAAAGTCAAAGCTGACTAACCACTTGATTGAGTTATCAGGTCTAAGTATGACTTATGAAAATAAGAAGATTACGCTTCAAGACTGGACTCTAGTCTAGATATAATTTCGTGGAAAGTTATACTTATTCGGATTATTTCTTAAAAAATTCTCAAAATCTTTATAGAAGTTCTCTTGTAAAGCAGGCGTTGATCCTACTTTCTTTTTCTTAAAGAAATACATGCCTTTCTTTGAAGCTTCAATCTCAAGTAAGTACGCCTCAAAAAAGTCTTTTAACTGTGGATGGACTGATTGTTTCTTAATCTTTCCACCGGCAAGCTTAGATGATTTTGAATTAATATACTGAATGAATTTCTTCTTATGCCCAGGGTATCTGAAAACCAATTCCTGACGATGACTGATCGCTGCGATAGGGTAGATAATATACTGTTCGGGGACTAGGTGATTAACCACAAAGAAATCACCTAGAATTTTTTCTAAAGGTTGATCTTCTTTAACTAGTCTCGGATGAGGACCTTGTTCAAGCTTCGGTAAATGAGTTTCCCATAAGAAGTTTAAAATCTTATGTCTCATTTGTGTTTCAAGCTTTGGAAAGAGTCCTGCAAAATGAATAAAGGTTTCGATTAACGGCCCATGCAGCTTAATCGTTGCATTTTCCCAATCAAGTTCTTGTAAAAGCTCCATGGCTAGAGCAACTTCCGTTTTAGACTTTGTAATAGGAAGAGCCGTTAGAATAATTCCATTTTCACCTTTTAAGGAAAATAGGGCAGAACTTGGAAGAACCTTTAGTTTTTCTTCTATCTTTTTAAGATCGTCACCTTTTTTAAAGTTCAAACGATCTAGTTCATAACGATTTCTTGGGTAGTAGAGATGATTAATCTTACTAATTCCCTTATCTAAAAAGATGTTAAGGTAGCGAATAAGGAGTTCGGCCGAAGCTCTGGCATCATCGAGTGCACGGTGAGCTTTCTTATGTCTAATTTCAAAAATCTTACTCATATAATTTA
>CAXBMT010000182.1:0-5278 GCA_963976925.1 uncultured Bdellovibrionales bacterium | reverse complement strand
AATGCCCATTGAAAAACGATTCACACCTAAATCTTCCCAGGCGCGTAAATCATCTTCTTTCCAAGCTCCGGGATTAACTTCCATGGTCCATTCGTATTGCTTGGCCAAGGTGATTTTTTCAGGCATTAAAAACTCAAACCACTTGGCACCCTCAGCTCCCCATAATGACGGCGTGCCGCCACCAAAGTATAAGGTGTCTAACGGAGCAAACTTATATCCGAGTGATTCAAACCAATGTTCTTGTTGTTCCCATTGATTCTCAAGACGAAATTGAAAAACGTCACGCGCTTCATCAAAATTAGCCGGTACAGACTTAAAAAAATCACAATAATTGCATAAGTGCCGGCAATGCGGAAAATGCAAATAGAGAGATTTTATTTCATATGAGGAAATCATAGTTTCTACTTTGTCGCCTGCCTTGAACCTGACTATAATGTCTTAAAAACCCCTTGGCCATGGAAGTGCATGCAACATCAATTAAAGACCCTCAATAATAAACTCAAGACTCTATTTATCGATATGCCCGGCAGTACAAGTGCTAGTGCTCAAATCTGGTTCAGAGCTGGTAGTGCTTTAGAAACTGGAAAAGATCTTGGAATCGCCCACTTTCTTGAACATATGTTTTTTAAAGGTACACCTAAAAGACCAGGCGCTATGATCGCTCACGATGTTGAAAGTTTTGGCGGTGAGATTAACGCCTTCACGTCATTTGATTACACTTGTTATTATATCAACTGCCCAAACCCAAAGCTTGATAACACTATTAAGATCTTAATGGATATGGTTTCAAACCCAATGTTTAAGCAAGAAGATCTTGAACCTGAGCGTGATGTTGTCTTTGAGGAGTTTAGACGCTCAATCGATTCACCCAATCAGTATGCCTTTTCTCAAATTCAAAAAAACTCATTTACTGGTGGCTATGCTCACCAAATTCTTGGTGAAGAAAGTACGATTAAGAATTTTTCTCAAGATCAGCTAAAGAGCTTTAGAAAGAATTTTTATAATCTCACCAACTCAATGCTAGTTGTTGCTGGTGATATTAATTCGATAGGTGGCCAAGATAAAGTTAGTAAAATCATCGAAGGCTTTAATCTTCCGGAAGGTCCAGCTTCTTCTTTTCCAAAGTTTGAACTTGCTAAAAAATCGAGCATTGATATTCATGAAAAAGAAACTCGTATCGCCACTCTAACTGTAACCATTGAAGCACCAAATATTACTGATCCATCTTCGCCTGCAGAAGATCTTGTTATGAATTGTCTTGGCCACGGTGAGAGCTCGCGTCTTTATAGAAATGTTGTTGTTGATCAAAGTCTGGCGAACTCTAGTAGCTGCTCGACCATGTTTATGAATGATGGCGGTGTTCACTTTATGCGCCTAAGCTTGCCTGTAGAAAATATCGCCAAGGCCAGTGATAAAGTTATCAAGACCTTTAGCCAAGCTGTTGAAAAAGGCTTTGATGAAAAAGAACTAAGAAAAATTAAAAATCAATATATCGCTTCAAAAGTTTACGATATGGAATCGCTTGAAAGCTATGCTTTCTCACTAGGCCATGGCCATGCTCAATTTGGTGATATCGGAAGTGAAGAAGAATTCATCCGTCGTATTAAACAAGTGACGAAGTCACAAGTCGACAAGGCGTTGATTAAAATTCTCTCTCGTCCTCTGCACTTCTCATTGCAAGTTCCAAAAGGCACGGATACTAAAAAATGCCACGCTCAACTTAAAAAGTTCCAAGCTAGTCTTGAAAAACTTTCTAAGAAAACATCAGCGAGTAAAATCAAAGGTGTTAAAACTTCTAAGTACGACATGCAAGTACGTTTGGCCGAGATTGTTCCGGGAGTGAAACTCGTTCATCGCCTTAATCCTATGAATCCAACCTTTGTCATGCACACTTATATTCGTGGAGCTCTTGCTGAAGAAACTGAAAAGAATAATGGTATACACCATATGCTAGCAGGCCTTCTAACTAAAGGTTACAAAGGGATTAAGTACGAAGATCTAAAAGATGAACTTGAAGATATGTCTGCTTCTCTATCTGCCTTTTCAGGCAAAAACGCTTATGGCCTAACTCTTCACGGTCAAAGTGAGCACTTTGATATTCTACTTAATCACTTTAGCAACACGCTTACGAATCCAACCTTGCCACCAAAGTTTTTGGCCCATGAGAAAAAAATTGCTCTAAGACACTTGGAAAATCAAAAGGAAGATCCAATCAAGGTTTGCTTTCAAGCAGCATCTAAGTTTTTATTTGATAAGCACCCATACAGCATGAATGCGCTTGGCAATGCTAAAAGTATTAAGAGCTTTAAGGTCGAAGACTTCAAAAAGCTTCATAATAAGAATCTTAAAAACAAAGAAATGCTTATTACTTATTGTGGTGATCAGTCATTTGATGAGATTTACACTAAGTTTCAAGAATCATTTAAAACGCTAAAAGCTAGAAAGTGGAAAAAACATATTCCTAAAAAATATAAGCCTAATCATAGTGACTTAACTTATATTCCATTTGAGCGTGAGCAAACTCAGATCTTCACAGCCTTTCCCATTGGCGGCATGGATCAAGCTGAGCATAATGCGCTTAAAATTATCTCTGCTCATCTTGGCGGACAATCATCTGAACTTTTTGTTGAAGTTCGTGATCGCCAAGGACTTTGTTATACCGCTCAGCCAATTCACTTTTCTGCACTCGAAGGTGGTTACTGGGGAATTTATATGGCCAGTGGTCACGATAAAGTAAAACCCGCTATCGCTGCTATTCGTGGAATTATTGATCGTCTTAAAGATGAAGGTCTCTCGAAAGAAGACTTTGATCGCGTAAAAGAAATGATTAAGGGGCAAGCTCAGATTAATGTTCAAACCAATGAAGACTGGGCCGGTGTTTACTCAGTTCCAGTTCTTCAAGGAAGAGAACTTGATTGGTATCACAAAAGTTTAATTGCGATTGATTCAATTGAATTTGAAGATTTCAATAAAAAACTTAAGAAAGCTTTTTCTAAGAAATGGACAACTGTGGTTGTAGGCCGTGAGTTTGAAAGCTAAGAAGCTTTAATATTACGGTCTCCAATATATAAAAGCATGCCTTCAAATTGATCTGGCTTAGTCATTTTTTCAGCAACGATATTCATTAACATCGTTACACCTGAAAATGATCTAGAAAGTTGCTTGTAAAATGAAGGCGTCTCGTACACATCTGGTACAAGGTGGTTGAGCTTACTATAGGCTGAGCTTCCAACTTGTTGATAGTAACTTGTATCAATGATTTTTCCGTTGAGTGACTCAGAGAAAAAGCCACAAAGAAATAAAGCGGTATCTCCAATATCTTTCAAAACCCTAACTTGTTTTGATTTTGGCATATGACAAGTTTCAAGTAACTTTAGTCCTAGAATTTTATCACGAACCTTACCTTCAACTGTTTCAAAATATTTTCCAGAATCGCCGTATTGATCAAGTACGATACTTGAATAGTGAACTGTTTCTCGTGGCAGTGGTCTAGAACTTTTCTGATTCACTTGGGTTAGCTCATCAAAGAAAAATGTTTGTAGACTAGTTTCTAAGATTAATTCTTGATTGCGACTTGAATCGTTGGTCATTCCGCTCGTCCTCCTGAGGGTTTCTCTAGTTATATTGTAGCGTAGAACTCCAGCTTCCTAACATTTGAGGAAAGTCTTTCCTAGGCCTAAGTCACTATAAACACATTATTTCTTACACTTAGAGAGAGTATTTATAAGAAATTAGTCAATTCGTAGGGTCAATGTCGCACCAAGATCCATAGTCATTACTCTATGATTTTGCTAAATATATCAGGCACATATAAGGAGATCGAATTGTCGAATAATGATTATCAACCACCGGCTAAAACACTTTCAGACTGGCAAGAGCTTGCGACTAAAGAAGCCAAGGGCAAAGCACCAGCGAGTAAGAATACTCCGGAAGGTATCGAGATCAAGGCTCTTTATACAAGTGAAGATACCAAAGACTTAAAATTCGCCAACTCATTGCCAGGATTTGAACCCTTCGTTCGAGGCCCTAAAGCTACAATGTACTCTGGTCGTCCATGGACGATTCGCCAGTACGCTGGTTTTTCTACTGCTGAAGAATCAAATGCTTTTTACCGTAAGGCCCTAGCTGCCGGCGGACAAGGAGTGTCGGTCGCTTTTGATTTAGCCACTCACCGTGGATACGACTCCGATCATCCAAGAGTTAAAGGTGATGTTGGTAAAGCTGGTGTGGCGATTGATTCAGTCGAAGATATGAAAATTCTTTTTGATGGAATTCCCCTTGAAAAGATTTCTGTTTCTATGACGATGAATGGTGCTGTCCTCCCAATCCTAGCTAATTATATTGTGGCAGCAGAAGAGCAAGGTGTTTCTAAAGATAAGCTCTCCGGTACGATTCAAAACGATATTCTTAAAGAATTCATGGTGAGAAATACTTATATCTATCCACCAAAACCTAGCATGCGCGCTATTTCTGATATTTTCGCTTACACCTCAAAGAATATGCCTAAGTTCAACTCTATTTCTATCTCTGGCTACCATATGCAAGAAGCCGGTGCCGACGCTGCCCTTGAGCTAGCCTACACTTTGGCCGATGGAAAAGAATATGTGGAAACTGCACTTGCATCAGGTATGAAGATTGATGACTTCGCCCCAAGGCTTTCATTCTTTTTTGGCATTGGCATGAATTTCTATATGGAAATTGCCAAGCTTCGTGCTGCAAGACTTTTATGGTCTAAAATCATGTCAGCCTATAATCCACAAAATATAAAATCCAAAATGCTTCGTACTCACTGCCAAACTTCTGGTTGGTCCTTAACTGAGCAAGATCCCTACAACAACGTTGTTCGTACAACCATCGAAGCTATGGCCGCTGTGTTTGGTGGAACTCAATCTCTTCATACAAATTCATTTGATGAAGCTGTTGCTCTACCAACTGAATTTTCAGCTCGTATTGCTAGAAACACACAAATTATTTTACAAGAAGAAACAGGTATCACCGATGTGGTCGATCCGTTTGGTGGCTCTTTCATGATGGAAAAGCTGACACAACAAATCGCCGATCGCGCCACCGAGCTAATGAATGAAGTGGAAACTCTTGGCGGTATGGCCAAGGCGATTGAAAAAGGTGTGCCCAAGCTTCGTATTGAAGAGTCAGCTGCTGCTAAGCAGGCGAGAATCGATCGCGGTGAAGACGTTATTGTAGGTGTAAACAAGCACCGCATCTCGTCTGATCAAGAAGAAAAACTTGATATCCTTGATATCGATAATCAGGACGTGCG
>CAXBMT010000181.1:0-5314 GCA_963976925.1 uncultured Bdellovibrionales bacterium | reverse complement strand
CATTACTCGTGATTGTCCATCCTCATATGTCTTCTTTGATGCTTGGTCTAGCCAATCTAAATATTCTGTATAAGAAAGTTTTTCTTGAATCTTAATTTCCACGAGCTTCTAACCAATCAAAATAGTCAGCGGCTTTATAACTTGATCTCACCATAGGTCCTGAAGCTACAAAATCAAAACCCAGTTCATAGGCCATTTCCTTAAGTTTCACAAACTCTTCGGGCTTGTAATAAGACTTGGTTGAAGGTATTGGCCAAAGGTGACGATATTAACACCAGCATTTCGAAGATCTATACAGGTTTGTTTTATTTCTTCAAAACTTTCACCAAGACCGACCATGACTGAACTTTTAGTAGCAATTTCTGGGTAATGTTCTTTATAGAACTTTAAAGCATTCATTGTTTTTTCGTAGCCAGCTCTTCGGTCTCTTACAGGATGTGTAAGACGCTCAACTGTTTCAATATTCTGCGCTATTACAAAAGGCTTTGCTTTACCAATTAAATGCATCGACTCTTCTTTTGAATCAAAGTCGGGGATTAAAACTTCGGTTTTAGTATTCGGATGATGATGAGCTACTGCTTTTATTATGTCCGCAAAGTGTCCAGCACCTCCATCAATCAAATCGTCACGATCCACACTTGTGATGACGATATAACGAAGAGACATCATTCCAACCATTTCAACCGTGTGTTTAATTTCGTTATGATCAATAAACCCTTGTGGGTTACCAGTTTTTACGTGACAGAATTTGCAAGCACGAGTGCAGGTATCACCAAGAATCATAACCGTGGCCGTCTTAGCACTCCAGCACTCACCAATATTTGGACATTTCGCTTCTTGGCAAACAGTCGCTAGTCCTCGCTGCTTGAGTTCATTTTGAAGCTTAGTAAAGTTACCACCTTTTGGCAGTGGAACTTTGAGCCAGCGTGGCTTTTGAGTGATTTCTTTTTTATCGGTAATCGGCATAGTCTAAGAATGACACATCCAAGCAAGATTGTCGTTAGAAAGTATCTAAGACAAAGCATAATATTTAGTTCAAAATACCTTCTAAAGGAGTGATTATGCGTTTAATACTAAGTTTTGTTCTAGCTTTTTTAAGCTTGAGCTCGTTTTCCCAGGAGCCGACTATGTCACTAACACAACAGCGATCGGTTAAAATACGTGAAGTTTTTAATAACCTACGTGCTACAAATACTGAAATTCTAGATACCTTTTATGCTGAAGACATCATTTTTGAAGACCCTTTGGGTCAGATCAGTGGCCTACCTGCCATGAAAGATTACTACAAGAATATGTACAAGAAGGTTATCGATATTCGCTTCGAGTTTAAAGAAGACGCAGTCATTGGTGATCGCCATCTTTGTGTTTGGATCATGTATATGCGTGTTGAAGGTTTAAACGGTGGCGATGAAGTCATCGTTCATGGAGTCAGCGAAATTGAGTTTCAGGCTGAATCTTCTTTAGCAATTTATCATCGTGACTTTTTCGATATGGGAGAGTTCCTCTATCAACACATTCCTGTTCTTGGTTCTATTATAAAAATGGTTAGAAAACAGCTCGAACACAAGCCATCAGGGAACTAAATTAAGCTTTTGATATTCACTCGCTATGATTGATCTTGTTCTTTCATGGCGAGTTATTTCACCATGGGCATCTGAGCCTAAATCATTTGAAATAAATTGGTTGATATCGGCGTTATGAACTGGGCTTCCGTGGATTCCAAACTTAATAGGTCCCTTTAATCCGTCGGTATCAACATTTTGATAGACATTCACACTGCGACTTACATTTTCTGGTTTATATAAAGTGTCAGGTTGTCTTCTGGTCCAGACATTCGGTGGCTTAATTTCAACATCGTCGACAAAGGGAATTGAATTATAGATTGATCGATTGGCATTTCCTGCTATTTGAGACAAGACCTCACCAACAGCTAAGTGGGCTTCTTTCACAGGATCAATTGTTAGCATGAGATCAACCTTGGTTTCTGGCTGAAGTCTCTCAAGTAACTCTAAAAACTTAATACTCGATCGACCACCACTACTATGGCCTTGAATAACTATTTTAGGCGAGATCCCAAGTCTTCTAGCGCTATCTTGATATGTCTGAAGGCATGACATCGCTAAGTAGACACCTCGTGGATAGATTTGTGAGTTCACTCCAGAGTAGCTCTCAAGATTTTGAGGGTCTGCCAGGATTTCACTTTCTTCTGAAGCAAAGCTTACCCAATTAACTTCTTGGCTTGATCCAGTCGACGCTAGTTGATTTAATGGTCCAGCTGATAAACCTGACCATTTTTCATCATCACCATAGGTGTTCTTTACTGCCTGAATAGCATGATAGTGAAAGCTTTTTCCTAGGTTTCCATCACCAATACAGTCAGAGAAACTTTTCATTAAATGCGTGGTTCTTGGTGAAAAAGAGCCAGTACCTTCAAAATTAATAATAAGTGCTTTTTGGCTTGAGCTAGCTTCGCAGTTATTGAGACGTTCTCCAACTTGATGTCGACTCATATTTGATATGTCTCCTAAGCGAAGTTTTTGAGTTGCGGCTAACGTTTTTAATAGCTCTTTAGAGTTTTGTGCAGTGATTGGACGTTCAATATCTTGGCAATTCACTAGAGATTGACTGGCAAAGCCTTGAGTCCATGAAGATATATCCTCGTTAACATCAATATCAATGGGGCAATACTCATTTGCATTTGAATTAAAACTGATGAATAGAGTCAGGATAAGAAGTTTTCTCACAGGTTTTTATCGGTTTTTCCGATAAAACTGTGAGGTTGTAATGATTAAGCTTTTTTACATTATTTTGTTGATGTTCATCCACAATGTTCATGCACAAGATCCCTATCATGACTTTAATGAAGGTTTTAGGCAGGTAGGCGAAATAATGCTTATTTCGGCCGGAGATGTTGATTCTTTAGCCTTAGCACGTGATAGGGGAATTGAGCCTTGTCCTGAAGCTCTGACTGATGAGCAATTTGAACAGCCTAGGATTGATTTAGGCCTCACGCCTGAAGATACCGAGGAAAGTCCGTGGCGCTTTTCGGTTATGATGACCATGGGCGGGCCTAGAGATGGTTTAGCTAAAAACTACGCAACAAAAGATGAAAGTTATCGAGAGATGGGTAGTGTTCTCGATGGAATTATAGCTCAAGATTTCTCCAGTCATGAGCAGAGAATGAACGCCGTTAAGCAGGCATGTGCAGGTAGAAGCGAGCACGAAAAAATTGCAATGGCATCGAATTTAGGTTCAAGGCTTTCTAGTATTTATGATTATGATCGAATTGATAATGGGCCAACTTCAAACACAGTAGTTAGTTCAGAAAACCAATGGCAAGCTCTTAATGCTAGAGCCAACGGTGATTATTCAGCAACTTCAGGTGTGTGTCGTGAAGCCTCGTTAAGTGTCTCTCAGCTTCTTTTGGCTTGTGGCTTTAGTCCTGGTCAGGTTTCTATTGAAGGTTACCGTACAGTTGGTGGTGGTCACCAAGTTACTACCGTTAGAACAAGTGACGGCGAAGCTTATACAATTAATTGGAGTGAGCTATACGCTTCAGATGAAAGTGCAGGTGCTAATCCTGCACCTAATCCAAACCTTCCTAACACTGGTCTTTTTTACACCGTCTATGATCCACAAACTGGAGAAGTCAGAGAGAGGCGTCGAACTGAACTTGGGGAAGTTTTACGCGTCGTTGCTGGCGGGAATGCGGAAGATCCAAATTACCTACCAGGGCTAATTAAATTAGAAGCTGGTTACGGTGTTATTTCAGCCAATGTCTTTAAAACCGAAACAGCACGTGGTGATGTTGCTCAAGGAATTGCCACGTATATTGAAGGGGATAATGTTTTTGGAATTTTAGATATTTCTGCTGGTGTGGCGTTTGCGAATAATGAGCGAACAGTTGCCACGTCACCTACTAGAGAAACTGAACTGTCTCAAAATATTGTCTATGGACAGATAGAAGGCCGCTTTAATTTTCCGGATATCACTCTAGTTGATCGAGATGAACAAACACTTTCTCTAAGACCTAGTGCCGTCGTGACCACTGAAGGGTATTTTTCTAGTGATCGCCAAGACTCAAATGATGCTGAGGGAAATGGCGGCATGAATAGTGAAGCGACTGTTGGGTTAGATGCTCTTTATAATCGTGGTCGAATTGGTGCCTATATCGGTGGTGAGATTGATTACAATATTATGAGTCGACGTTTTAATAATGAACGAGGTGATGTCGGTCAAGATGGATCAGACGGAGGCGTTCATGCCTTTGCTAACACTTATAATGTTCATGGTGGTATTTCATATGACGGAGATCGCTTTACGACGGCTTTAACCGGTGACTATACCATTGCTCGCTCCGGAACGAGGACGGCTCTTGGCGCTACTTTAATGGATCATGGAAATAGCTCAAGTTATTCTGCTGTTTACAGTCTTTATGATAGAAATTATGGTACTAGGGAAGACTTTGTAATTTTAAGAGCTGAAAGAGACTTTGAAATACAACGCATGGGCACAGTTAACGTTGGGCTCGAGTCAAGAATTCCTATTGCTAACGACTTTAATCAAGCGACAGTTGGACTTTCTTTTACGTTTCATTCCTGGTCGAAATCGCTAAAGGTATAATATGAAATTCTTGTATTCTGTTATGGTCATTCTTTTGGTCCAAGCTTGTGCGACTAAAAATCTCAATATCGTAGATGAAAATTTAACACCGCTTGAAGAGTTCTCTAATGTTACTGAGGTCTCGCAAAGTCCATTGTCTTTTAAGATTAATAGAGTGACCGATAAAAGAGCGATCAAAGATCGAGTTGGAATGGGACGAACTGGTCTATCAAATAGAGTTACTCCAATTGTTATTTCAACTGGGGTTGAATATTATGTTCAGTTGTCATTAGGCTTAGGGCTAAAACAACGTGGTGTTTATGTTGATGAGCAATCTCTTAATAATCTTAATGTCGATATTCTTGAGTTGTGGGTAGAAGAAAAGAAAGATGGAAAGATTGGAGAGATTTCTGAATGTCGCTTGAAATTTGCCTTTGATCTATCATTAGCAAACTCACCAGGCTCTAAGTGGCAAGGAGAGATAGCCGTTCAAGCAGCATCGAATGGTTCAATCTTGGATGCTACAGCGCTAAACCCTAGAATGATTTCATCGTGTATGAATGAAGCGCTTGAAAAGTTTGTTCAAGATAAAGACTTTCAAAAGATGTTCAGACTGAAGTTAAAAAATAATATCTAGAAAATTATAAATATTCATCATAAATGGATTATAACGATTTTTTCTGATCATTTTTTCTTCACGCTCCCAATAGTT
>CAXBMT010000180.1:0-5385 GCA_963976925.1 uncultured Bdellovibrionales bacterium | reverse complement strand
CTTGGCATCCAGCTAGTGAGGCGTTGTCCATGACTTGAAATAAAGTAAGCCCGTTTCTTTTAGCAAAAACATAGCCGCCAATAATCATCCCGACGATAGCGCCGTGAAAGCTTAGGCCACCCTGCCATACCATAATCAGCTCACTTAAATGATCCTGGTAGTAGTCCCAGTTATAAATAAAAACATAAGCAGTTCTTGCACCTAAGAACATGCCGATAATCATATGAGTGATGAGTGAGTCAATCTTGGTAGTTGGCAGCGGAAAAAAGCCACGCTTTGAAAGAATCTTTAAAAGAAAACCAGCAATGATAAAACCCACAACATACATGAGTCCATACCAACGTACGGCCAGCGGACCTATTGAAAATATGACAGGATCAAATTGAACAACCACAATGAAACTCCTAGTTTCATCATGGTCACCCTAGGAAATTACAATGACAAGTCTGTTCTTGGCTTAAAGCTATCTCGTGGATGAACGAGGCCTTCAACATCACGCGCAAGCGATTGAATCATTTGTCTTACTCCAACCGATAAACCCTGAGCATCGATATACGATGTCGTCGCCGCCAAAAATGCCATCACTTCTGAACTATTCATTTTTAAATTTTTATTTTGAAGAGAATTATCAAGTCTAATAACTCTAAAACGCGCCTTCATGCGATTGATGCCATCGATAGAAAAAACTTTACGACCGCGAACATCGATGAAAACTGCTTCACCAGTACTGTCACGTTGATTCATGACCACAACACCTTCTTCAACTGGCACCCCCCAAAAACCAACAATACCGAGTGGAGCTAGCGCCCATGTTAGATAGCGATTAAGAACTACACGGCAGTCTTTTTCATCACTACCAAAATGACTCTCGCATCCCATGGTCCATTCCTGGGCACTAAACGCGTAAACAATGAGTGCTACATTTTTATGACGATAAACACGGTAACCTTCCTTGGGAACAATACTCTCGGCACCGTAACGATCGCTGCTGGCCACATAAGCAATTTGTCTGGCGACAGCAGGAGAAGCTTCTTGAATATCTAAAAGTCTGGCGTGCTGGTTTTGCACTGCAGCGTCATTGTATTCAGTTTCCGAGGACTCGCTAAAGCGCATGGAAGTTAACACCGTATTTAAATCATTACCGAAAGACGTCGAATCAAACCTCACAAAGACTGGTAGTTTGTGGCCTTTCTGGTATTGAAAGTATTTCATAGTATTTTCAATTACTTGTGTTGTCATGGCTTTTGCCCTCCATAATACTTATCGACTTACCAGCACAGCTTATTAGGACTGTTTTTTGTGCGAGGCAAAATATGCCTAAGATCAATTGACGTGGGGCCTCTAAACGTCTATAAACCATAACTTAAACAGACTAAACTTCAGGGATTGCAAGCGCTTTAAGCCTCCTGAATTTGTCATTATCGTGGAGTTTTTATGTACGGAATCGTTGAAATTGGTGGACACCAATATCGCGTTTCAGCTGGTGACATCATTGATGTTCAAAAGCTTGAAACAGAAGTCGGCAAAGCTGTAGACTTCGACAAAGTTCTTTTCGTTGGTGGAGAGAAAGCTGTTGTTGGTCTTCCAACTGTTAAAGGTGCAAAAGTTAGCGCACAAGTTATTAAACAAGATAAGTCTCGCAAAGTGATTATCTTCACTCGTAAGCCAGGTCGTACTCGTAAGAAGAACGGTCACCGTCAACCTTACACAGCTCTTTTGATTACAGAAGTTGCTGATGGACAAGGAAACGTTGCTAAGATTGATGCTAAATCAAAAAATGCAGAGAAATTTTTAAAATAAGTAATAATTAGGAGCTATTAAAATGGCACATAAGAAAGCGGGCGGCTCAACCTCCAACGGACGTGACTCGAACCCAAAATATTTAGGTACTAAAATCTTCGGTGGTCAAAAAGTGATCGCTGGTAACATCATTGTTCGTCAAAGAGGAACTAAGTTCCACGCTGGTAAAGGCGTTGGCATTGGTAAAGATTGGACTCTTTACGCTCTTCAAGACGGTTTAGTGAAATTCGGCTGGCTCGACAAAAAAACCAAAATGGTTTCTGTCGTCGAAGCTTAATGGCTGATTAAAAAAAAACAATGAAAAGGGAACTTCTTAGAGGTTCCCTTTTTTTTTAGATGTTTTAAGTAGAGGCAATCTTGAAGTTTATTGATGAAGTCACAATCACTATTATTAGCGGAAACGGCGGCGAAGGATGCTCAGGCATGCGACGTGAAAAACACGTTCCTCTAGGTGGACCCGACGGTGGTGACGGTGGAAACGGCGGCGACGTTTACGTTGAAGCAACAGATAAGCTCAACACTCTAGTTAAATTCAGAGGAAGAAAAGTTTATCGCGCCCAAAATGGTGAAAACGGCTCAGGCCAACAATGCCATGGAAAGTACGGCGAAGACTTAGTCATTCCTGTTCCAGTTGGAACAATTGTTAGAAGAACAGACAATCAAGAAGTTCTGGCTGATCTTACTGAGATCGGACAAAGAGTTGTGATCGCTGAAGGCGGTCGCGGTGGTCTTGGTAACTCCAACTTCAAAACATCAACGAACCAAGCACCTAGAAAAGTCACTGCAGCGAAACCAGGTGAAACGATCGAAGTTGATCTTGAGCTTAAGCTGCTTGCCGATATCGCACTGATCGGAATGCCTAACGCTGGTAAGTCGACTCTGATCTCGGTTGTGTCAGCTGCCAAGCCAAAAATTGCTGACTACCCTTTTACGACTCTCGAACCAAACCTTGGAGTAGTCGCTTTTAACCTTGAAGACTCATTCGTGGTTGCCGATATACCGGGACTTATCGAAGATGCAGCTGAGGGAAAAGGGCTTGGAATTAAATTCTTAAAGCATATCGAAAGAACAAAGGCCTTCGTTCATCTAGTGGACGTTTCATGGTGCCTTGATGAGTTCGAAGCATTTGATCAGTACGTTACAGTGAGAGCCGAGCTTGAACGTTTTAATGAGAAAATGTTAGATAAGCCTGAAATTATTTGTTTAACTAAAATTGATGCGATGACAGAAGAAGAGATAGAAAAAATTCAAAAGTTTTTCGAAGAAGCACTTGATAAGAAAGTCCTTCCAATTTCATCCGTTTCTGGTCGCAATATCGATGTCGTAAAATCTTTGATGTATCAAAGTTTAGGAAGAGGAAAGTAATTTATGTCTAGTGAGTTTATTAATAATCAAATTGATCAAATCATTAACGATAAGAATTATCCTTATCCTTTGAATCTTGCTATGGCGAGTACTTGGCTGATTGGTAACCTTAAGGGTGTTAACTTAAAAGTTTTAGATGTCGCAAAACAAAGCTCTCTAGCTGATTACTTTGTTATGGGTTCTGCAACGAACTCGATCTCAGCAAGAGCTATGGCCGATGAAGTTATTAGTCAGATGAAGCGTGCCGGTCATCAAATCGTTTCACGTGAAGGTATGAGCTCAACTGCTGATTGGATCCTTCTTGATATCGGTGACATTATTATTCATATCTTTTTAGATAGCTCTCGTAATGCTTATGACCTTGATAGTCTTTGGGCATCTGCTAAATCCATCGATATCCCACAAGAGTACTACTCTAGTGAGCAAGAGGAAGAAAAGCCAAGTGGACCTGACGGTAGAGGCTTCTTCTGAAAATACGCCTTTTCTGCGTTGGTAAATTAAAGGATCAAAACCTTGAAGTCTTAGAAAAAGATTACCTCAAAAGACTTCCTGCAGCTTTTCTAGAAATCAAAGAACTTAAGTCTCGCTCCGAAGATGTCATTGCTGAAGGCAAAGATATCTTAAAAGAAACTGTGGGACATCATCTTGTCTTGTTAACTGAAAATGGAAAACAGCGAGATAGCATTCAGTTTTCCTCTTGGCTTGATAATCTTATCCAGCAACCTAAGCCAGTGGCCCTAGTTATTGGTGGTGCTGCTGGATTTTCAAAAGAGATTCGAGATCAGGCACAGGAATTCTGCTCTCTTTCATTACTCACCTATCCGCATAAGTTTGCACGGCTTATTCTCATCGAACAGCTCTATAGAGCCCATACGATTCAGACGAGTCATCCTTATCATAAGTAATTATTTTGCTAACGGCAGTTTGCCTTCTCTTTGAATTGGATTATCAAGTGAGACAAAGGTTTCTGTAGAATGAATTTCAGGAATTGTTTGAAGCTTATTTAAAAGAAAACTATGAAGAGCTTTAGTGCTTTCGACCATGACTTTAACAAAAAGCCCATACTGACCAGTAGTGTAATGAACCTCAACGACTTCTTCAAAGCTGCGCATAATTTCAATCGTCTTTTTTAAATCGTTGGCAGAGCGAAGGTTTACACCAATGAAGGTTGTGACTTCTAGGCCAATTCTTCTTGGATCGACTGTAAACTTTGAGCCCGTAATCACGCCAGCTTCTTTCATCTTAGCTAAGCGACCGTGAACAGTTCCGGCTGAGATTCGAAGCTCATCAGCAATATCCTGATAAGGCATTCGAGCATTTTCTTGAAGACGTCTTAAAATTTCAATATCAACTTTATCAAGAGTAAATGAATCATCATTTTGCATTAGCGACTCATCCCAGTTGCTTTTTTGACTTCTTTTAGAAAGGCGGCGGCTTTAGGCTTCACCTTCGCTGCACCTTCATCCAGAATTTCATCGATCTTTTTAGGGTTGGCCATCAGTTCTTCATATTTAGCTCTAGGCTCACTTAAACTAGAGTTTATAACTTTAAAGAGTTCAGCCTTAGCTTCTCCCCAGCCGATTCCTTTTTTATACCAAGCTGCTAATTCGTCTTGCTGCTCTTTAGTTGAAAAGAACTTAAACAAATCAAAAATGAGTGAATCACTTGGGTCTTTTGGTGCTTCAGGTGGAAGCGAATCGGTTTTAATTTTATTAATAAGCTTTTGAAGTTTCTTTTCAGGTAAGAAAAGTGGAACCGTATTTTGATACGATTTTGACATCTTTCTACCATCGAGACCTGGTACCAATGTCTCAGACTGAACTAAGGCTTCAGGTGGCGTCAGCACTTCGCCATAAATAGCATTAAAAGATGAAACAATTTCTCTAGCGATCTCAATATGCTGAAGCTGATCAGCTCCAACAGGGACAAGATTAGTTTGTAAAAATAGAATATCCGCGGCCATTAGAACGGGGTATCCATAGATCCCCATATTTATACCTTGATCAGTATCTCGACCATTTTGCGCATTCTCTGCCGCGATCGCTTTATAGGCGTGGGCGCGGTTCATATGCCCCTTGGCCGTGAAGCAAGATAGAATCCAATTCATCTCCATAATTTCAGGCAGATCACTTTGGCGATAGATAGTAACTTGGTCAGGGTTTAAGCCCATCGATAACCAAGTCGCTGCGACCTCATAAACATATTCTCTCATGAGTTTAG
>CAXBMT010000179.1:0-5415 GCA_963976925.1 uncultured Bdellovibrionales bacterium | reverse complement strand
AGAATTTCTTCAATACAATGTCAACGCTGGCTTATCTCAATACTAGCTTCTGGAAATATCTGCCAAGCGCAGCCATTCGTGAACACCCCATGGAGTTTCGTTGGATAAACCAATCTCTCTGATCTTTCCTTCTTTTTGAAGAGCTGCTAACTCACTTAAGGTTTCTTCAATTGGTGTTGACTGCTCTTCACCCTCAGGCAAAGAGAAACCTCGAGAGCCAAAAAAGTTCGTGTGGCGATCAGGCCAATGAACCTGATAAAGGTCAATATAGTCTGTCTGTAGTCTTTTTAATGATTGCTCTAGAGCTTCTCTGACTTGACCTCGAGTTAATCTAGGACCACCGCGAATCCATTCAAAACCAGGGCCCACTACTTTTGTTGCGAGAATAATTTTATCTCTATGAGTATGAAGCTTTTTCCAAAGACCAATAATCATCTCTGTGGCGTGACAAGTTTCTGGCATAGGAGGGACTGGGTACATCTCAGCCGTATCAATAAAGTTCACACCATGATCAAGTGCCATATCAAGTTGAGCATGAGCTTGTTCTTGAGTGTTTTGTTGGCCCCAGGTCATGGTTCCCAAACAAATTTTACTAACTTTAATATCGCTATGACCAAGTTGACGTAGTTCCATAAGGACTCCAAATAGGATGAAACTTATTTACGAATAAACTCTTCTATATCTTGGTTAGTTCTAATTTTAATTTCATGAAAAAGCTTCCATAAAATATAACCAACCACTAACATCATCGGAACCGTGATGGCAGGAAAGCTTAGTGCTGTCATTCTGCCAAGGCTTTCGGTGAAGGCTTGAGAACCTGGTTCACCTTCAAGAACGACGACGGCTAAAACAAAGTTTAGTAATGCAGAGAAAAAGAAACTAAACCCTAAAAGCTTTGAGCTTGAGCGGATTTGAAGTTCGAATTCTCCTGGATGACCACTTTCAGAGTAGGCGCTTTCTAGACGTTCAAGGTCTAAGATCTCACCAAAGAAAGTCGAGAGAAGTGGCTTTTTAGCTTTCAGTGTAGATAAAACAAAAACACCCATTAAAAATGGAATGGCTGTTTCTTTAGCAATCATCCAACGACGATCTAATTGCAACAGACCAATACCGCCTGTTAATAGGACACTGATAAGTCCTAGAGCGGAAAATAAATTGAGTTTTCTTTGGCGAATAAAATCCCAAATGCCATAACTGAGAGGAAAAGCAAGAGCTACAATGAGTCCGTTGACCTCACCTAAAGTATCTGGAGTAGAGTACTTCGACATGATGACTGAAGGGATGACAACATTAACTAAAATATTAATCAGAGCATTATCTTTTTTCTTTTTTTCCATAATATAAAACTACGCTTTTATAGACCAATCAAAACCGAAGTCTATCTTACCCTCATCAATAAGAATTTGGTGAATATCTTTTGACCAAGTTTTGTCTGATGGGTTCCAGCGAAAGCGAGCTTTAGCGACTTTATTTTTGACGCGATTGAACTCAGCTACTGCAGCTTGATCTTTCCAATTCGGAGCCTTTAGGTCGGCCACAATACTAACAACAGGTGAGGTAGCAAGTGCGTAAATTCTTTCATAAGAATATTGAGAAAAGATTTTCATCATAGAGAGAACGTCGGTTACAGCACGATGAGGAAAAGGATTAACAAATCCATGAGAGTGCTCAAGCGCCGCCATAGATCTCATCTTCATCATCTTGGGAAATTCAATATCTCGACCAGTATCAATCCAGATCTTTTGTGGAAACTTAACTCCATGTCTTTCGGCCATGGCCTCAATCATAGGACGATCATAGTTACCGCCGTTATGTGCGACAATGGCATCTGCTTTACTAATCATTAAGACTAGTTTCTCAAGGATGCTAACAATGTCCTTACCCTTGGCGCCCCAGTCTGCTAGCATTGCATCATCTATTCCAGTAAGCTCAGTCGTATCTTCATCTAGTGGTAGATGGTCTGGCTCATCAATTAATTCAGACAGAATCTTGATCGGCTGACAGCGATCAACGTCCCATAAAACCGCCCCAATCTCAGTTACGCGATCAAGATCAAGATTAACGCCGTTTTCGACCAAGTTTTCATTGATACCTTCAAGGTCTAGGCCTAAAACTAAGCGAGTCTTCTTTGTATCAGTTTTAGTGTCAGCACCTTGTAATGCCTTGAGATCATTGCGCATAGCGTTTCCTGGGATGTTTTTCAAAGGTTATATTGGTGTACAGATTTGGCCTTGTTTTGACAACGGCCTGACCTGAAACAATACAGTGTTCGAGTAGGATTATGTATGCGTCTTAACCTTATTCTAATATTTACCGTCGTTACTATGGCCTTTGCCACGGGTTACGTCTCTTTGTTATTACAGCGTCCGTTTACGGCGTCACAAAGTGATATTATTGAAATCAATGATCTTAAGAACGACTTTCAATACAAAGTTAAACCTCTTTCACTTGTTAACTTTAATAGTCTTTATTTTTCACGAGATCAGTTTCAACTCCTAAATCCATTATTCTCGATCCCAGAGTCTGGCACAGATGAAGATATTCGCTACAGCTCTGGTGAAGATTGTTTTAAAAATCTTAAGAGCGTTGTTAATGCTGCAAACTATGAGAAAGTTTTAATTTGGGAAGAGTTTCGCTGTGATAAAAGAACTTCTCTGCCAAGAGGCTTTTTTGTTGAACCTCCATATGTTCATCCGTCAGGTTTGAGCTATGCTTTTTTAGCTTTCTCGTCTGCCAGAGGATTTCAAAGTAAATCTTGGGTTTTATCTCACTTACAATATTTTCATGTTAAAGAACTTCATCGAGTAAGAAGAGAGGTTGGTGAGCTGGGAGGAGTTTTTAGTATTCTAGCCAACCTTGATGAAAAAACTTTAAGCGCTATTATTCAGGGTGATGGAACAGTCCTTACCAGTGACTATCTTTTTGCCAGACTTAAATATCCGCGGATGCTTAGTGTTCTTGAATATAGAATTTACTCAAGAGAAGAGCTAGAGGATTACTTAAGAAATTCCTCTTACACCTTACAAAATTATAAAGAGGGAAGAAGTTGCTTTTATCGAGATGGTCAGCTTTGTTGGAATTACAGTTTTAGGCATATTTTTAGCATTGCTAACAAATCCACAATTATCTTTTTTGCCGGTCTATTAACCGTCGTTGCGACTCTTATTATTTCTTTGATTAGTCGATTAAAAAGTAATCGCTTAGAACATGATAGAAGACGTCTTGCTCTCAAAGTACTATCTCATGAGTTAAGAACACCGATTGCTTCTATGCTTCTTATTATCGAAAACCTTTCTAAAAGACTTCATCGATTTCAAGACGATGAGCAAGAAGATATTTTAAGGTTATCAGCCGACGTTTATAGACTTCAACGACTGACTGAAATGTCTAGAAACTATTTAAAAGTTAAGAATACAAAAAACTTAATTGAAGTTAAGGATGAGGGATGTGAATCAATTAATGATTTTGTCATGCAAATCGCTGACACCTATATTGATATGTATGGTGAAGATAAAGTCATCTTAAACCTACTTCCCAACGACATTGCCGCAAGAGTTGATACTTACTGGCTTGGTATTTGTCTGAAAAACCTTATTGAAAATGCTTGCTTTCATGGCGTCTTTCCAGTTGTTGTCGACGTTAATTTTAAAGGTAAAAAGTTATTGTTAGCAGTAACTGATCATGGAGAGTTAACAGATGACTCAACACTAGATCATCTAACCAGTGAGTTCGTTAAAGGCAATAAGTCTCAAGGCTCTGGTCTTGGTCTTAATATCGTTAGAAAAGTGATTACTGAAATGAAAGGTGAACTTATACTAGCAAAAAAACCAACAACATTTACTATAGCTTTGGATGTTAAATCGATTCAAGCTTGATAGAGGAGAATACTGTGAGTGAGAAAATTATGCTTTTAGAGGATGATGAAAATCTTGGAGCATCACTGAAAAAGTTTATTCAAGATGAAGGCTATCAAGTTGATCTGGCTCGAAGCCTTGAAGAAGCTAGAACTAAAAAAATTGATGACTACGATCTTATGATTCTTGACTGGATGTTACCCGATGGTCAGGGAGTCGATTATTTAAAAGATGTAAGAGGAAAAACAAACGCGATACCTGTTATCATGTTAACAGCTAGAACAGAGCTCATCGATAAAGTGATCGGTCTTGAGTCTGGTGCTAATGACTACGTTACAAAGCCTTTTGAGCCAAGAGAGTTGGTCGCAAGAATTAGAGCTCAACTTCGCCTTTCTAACGCAAGCGGTGGAGAAAAAGAAAGTGATGGAAAGGTTGAAGTTGCTGAGTTGATGATTGATAAAAATCAACGTGAAATCTTCTTTGACGGAAAGCCGGTCGAGATGACTAAGATGGAGTTTGATTTTATCACTTTGTTGGCAGAGCATCCTAACCGTGCATTTTCTCGCGATGAAATTCTTAATAAGGTTTGGGGTTATGAGCACTACCCAACCACAAGAACTGTAGATACACATGTGCTTCAGTTAAGACAAAAGACTCGCGATGACTTGATTGAAACTGTGCGCGGCGTCGGATATCGACTTAGATTTAACGGATAAGTTGTTAAGCTTTCACTAACGCTTAACCATCCTTTGACAGTTTTAACGAAAGATCATTCTAAACTTTAATTGTAGCTGGAGATGAATGTCTCCCTCTTACAATTAAGTTTGGAGCTGGTCTTTTTTCTCACACCAAAAAAGACCTCCTGCAACTCCAAAAAAAAAGGACCCGAAGGTCCTTAATTTTAAAAACTTATCTTTGAAGTCTGTTGATATAGCTTGCGCTGTACCACTGATTGTCTTCAAGTAAGAATAATCCACCGGCCATGGCCACGATTCTTTGAATTGATCGTGAGTTATAATCTTCCATTACACGTTGACCAACTCTAAAGCCATTTTGTGACTCTACGAGTGGATTAATATAACTTGAACTGTACCACTGACCATCGTCTAAAAGAAAAAGTCCTCCGGCGATTGATTGCACAACACCAATACTTCTAGTGTTATAATCTTCCATCACACGATCACCGACATAAATACCGTTAGTACCATTTTCAATTCTATTTATATAACCAGCGCTATACCACTGACCATCATCTAAAAGAAAAAGACCACCAGCGATCGCTTCAACTCTAGCAATACTTCTAGTGTTATAATCTTCCATCACTCTATCTCCGACAGAGATACCATTTGATGAATTTTCTAAGCGATTAACGTAGCCCGCGCTATACCATTGTTCATCTGAAAGTAAGAACAGATCACCGGCCATTGCTTTAATATAAACAATTGATCTGGTGTTATAATCTTCCATTACGTCTTCACCTAGAGTGAAGCCATTAAAGTACTCTTTAAGCTTGTTGATATAACTTGAACTGTACCACTGACCATCACTTAGTAGGTATTTC
>CAXBMT010000178.1:0-5416 GCA_963976925.1 uncultured Bdellovibrionales bacterium | reverse complement strand
TAATAAAGGCTAAGACTGTAACCTGATTGGGACTAATTCCAAGTTTTGATAAAAGTTTTGCAACAGGAAGTCCTAATGGTTGCATAACTTTTTGTCTAAAGCGGTTATCGAACATTTATCCTCTTCGCCAATTATGAAAACGCTTTAAATACCCCAAGAGTTTTTCTGGTTTAGTTGAGTTCTTCCAAATTCCAGCAAGGTACTTATTAGCCTCTCCTAGACTTGGATAAGGATGAATCGTACCTAGAATCTTATTAAGACCGAAGCCCTGCTTCATTGCCTGAACGAATTCAAGAATACTAACACTAGCCTCAGCTCCAACAATCGTCGCTCCTAAGACTTTATCTGTACCTGGAGCAACTAAGACTTTTACAAAACCGTCTGTTTCGCCATCAGCAATAGCTCTATCGAGATCATCGAGTTGATACTTATAAACTTCATATTCAAGACCAGATGATTTAGCACTATCTTCAGTGTGACCAACTGTTGCAACTTCTGGATCCGTATATGTGGCCCAAGGAACTACAGAGTAATCAACTTTAAACTTCTTTAAAAAACCAAAGATACCGTTGACTGCGCAGTACCAAGCTTGATGAGCGGCCATATGGGTAAGCTGATAAGGACCTGTAACATCACCACAGGCAAAGATATTGGGAAAATTTGTTCTTAGATAATCATCGGTTTCAATCGTTCCATTACTTCTAATTTTTACACCAAGCTCTTCAAGACCAAAGCCTTTGACCCTAGCCTTTCTTCCAACTGCGATCAGAACTTTATCAAACTGAAGAGATATCTCTTGTCCTTGGTTTTCAACAATAAGTTCATTAGACGAGCTAAAACGAATTGCCTTATGAGAAGTTAAAACTTTAATCCCTTCTTTTATGAGCCTTTTAGTCACGACCTCTGCGACATCAGCGTCCTCTTTGCTCATAAGTCTGTCATGCATCTCGACGAGTGATACATTTGATCCAAGACGACTAAACGCCTGTGCCATCTCGAGCCCGATTGGCCCCCCTCCTAGGATAAGCATTTCTTTAGGTTGTTCTTTTAAATCCCATAGGTTGTCCGATACAAGAATATCTACATTTTCAATTCCTGGTATGGGAGGAACAAATGGAGCGGCACCTGTTGCGATCGTAATATTTCTGGCCGTCATAACTTTGCCATTAAGTTCAACTTCCCACGGCGAAAAAATCTTAGCGTGTCCATCAAAGCAATCAACACCTAGGCTGGTATATCTCTCTCTTGAATCGTGAGGCTCGATATCTTTAATCACTTGATGAACTCTGGCCATGACTTTAGGAAAGTCTATTTCAACCTTTGAAACTTTTGCGCCAAAACTCTCAAGGTGTTTTGTATGATAAACATGCTTAGCTGCTTTAAGGATTGCTTTTGAAGGAACACAACCTGTATTTAAACAGTCTCCTCCCATCTTATCTTTTTCTATAAGAGCAACTTTAGCTTTAACGGCCGCACTGATATATGCCGTAACTAAACCTGCAGAGCCACCACCAATAGCAATCATGTCAAAATCAAACTTCTTTGGCTTTTTAAATCCTTTGTAAACTTTCTTTGCCTTAATGATATTAAGAAGCTTCTTAGCAATAAGAGGAAAGATTCCTAAAAGAATAAAAGACCCTAGAACTTTAGGAGATAAAATCCCTGAGGCACTTTCTAAACTCGATAATTGTGAGCCAGCATTAACGTAAACAAAAGTCCCGGGAAGCATACCGAGTTGAGAAACCCACATAAAGGTTGTCGTTCTAATCTTTGTTAATCCCATACCTAGATTAATAAGAAAAAAGGGGAATACTGGAACAAGTCTTAAGGTGAAGAGATAAAAAGCGCCCTCTGCTTCGACGCCTTTATTAATAGATTCAATTCTTTTACTAAATTTTTGATTAACCCAATTTTGTAAAAATAGACGTGAAATAATCATCGCCAAAGTTGCACCCAAAGTACTCGCAATAGAGACATAAAATGTTCCTATTATCGAACCATAAAGAGCCCCACCTGCGAGTGTTAGGATCGTTGCTCCCGGAAGACTAAGCCCAGTAGCTAGAACATACACACCTATATAGATTAAGATTGACCACGGAGAATTATTTCTAACTAATTGCTGTAAAGATTCCTGATTCTCTTTTAACCAGGAAAATGTCAGTGTTTGATTAAGGTCGAAGTAAAAAAAGGCACCAACGGCAGACACTATTACAAGTAAGGCAATAAGCTTTTTAATCATTGTTTCGTCTCATTTATCTTAATCAGAAAATTAGCAAATTTAGTTAATAGATGATGCGACACTCATGTTATCATTTGAATTATGTGGATACTAGGAAATGCTCGAAGAGAGCTATCATCTTTTTACGGACTGGCTTTAACCATTATTGTCTTCTCTGGTTTGTGGTCAAATCAGCCGATGCCCATGGCGATTATTTTACTTGTCACCGTTGGTATTGATACGTCACACGTCTACGCTACAGCTTGGCGTTCTTGGTTTGTACCAAGCGAAGTCAAAAGAGCAAAATGGCTTCATATCTTTACCCCGCTAGCTATTATGATAGTTATTTTTCTATGGTGCTCCCTCGGTATTCCTGGTCTATGGTCGGCAGTACTCTACTTAACTGTTTTTCACCATATTAGGCAGTACTACGGAATACATAGGTGGAGTTTGGCTATTAATCCGAATAAAGGACCGATGGCCACAAAAGAGTTATACGCAATGTCAGTACTACCCTTTATTGGCTATCATTTTAGAAGTGATATTAATTACCAAGGATTTTTCACTCCTGATGATATGTTTCTTTTTCCAAATCCTGAGGTTTTAAATTTAATATACTTGCTGATGGCAGTCGCTTTTATCTCTTTAATCTATAAAATCTCTATTGCAGTTAAAGATAAAACAATATCAATCCCTATTTTATCCACAGTCATCTTTCCAGTATTCATTAATATCTTTTGTTTTTTGATTTCTAAAGATTTTTTCATAACACTATTACCAGTATTAGCTGTTCACGGAATGACCTACTATCATCTGAGTGCTCTTGCTCAGGGTAAGCTTAAAAAAGGATTTTGGTCTAAGCCTCGTGTTGCAGTCGCCATTATCGTTTCGACTTCTATATTATTTGGTTTTCTAGAATCATTTCTAACAGAAGAACAAATTGATATTATTCCTTCTATTCAGTATCAAGGAAATTACTTATTAGCTTTTGGAGTGGCCTTCGTTACAACTCCAGCGATTTATCACTATATTGCTGACGCCTTTTTGTGGAAAAGAACTCACCCTGACTTTAAAAAAATCGTTTACTAAAAAACTTACTGAGACTCGTGAGAGTTAGGCGTCCACTTATATTCAAGAAAATCAATCTTGCCATCTGTAGGAAATTTAACAGATCTCCACTGATTAAGAACACTAATGAGATTTTGACCATTTTTTGTAAAGTCTTTTCCATACCAATAAAAAATCTTAGATAGCATTACTTTATTTCTAACAAGCTTATTTTTGACGGGATCATTGAGAAAACTTTTAGCTTGTTCCTCAAGCTGAGCATCAAGCTTGGAAGCAATAAAAGCCTCGGCTCGTAAAGAAGGACAGCTTAAGGAAGCACAGTTTACAGCAAAATGAATTCTTGGCTCATCAAACTCTTTTCTAATAACTTCATGTTCAAGCCAGTCAAGTGATCTCTCCTCTCCTAGAAGACTAAAGAATTCTTTTTTCCATGGAGAAGAAAAGATTGAGCCCAAGTCTCTTATTGAATCTGTCGGCCAGTTGTCACGCATAAGCTTGAGTGTAAAAGCATTATAAGCATTAATTAAAAAAGATAACTTTTGATCACTGGTGAATTGATCGTATTTTGATTTTTTAACCTGAGATAATTCTTTTAAATAGGCATCAAGAGCTCTTGGGTCTTTTTTAAGACCTGTGTAATCAACGGAAGTTTTAGGACCTTCGATTTTTACAAACTCGGTCAGTATAATACTCAGCTTTGAGTGATCATGATCAAAAGCCATGAGGTTAAGTGACATTAGAGAAAGAAGCACAAATAAGATCAATTTCATTGAAGACCACCTTTATATTAATAGTCAGTGATTCAAGAATCTAAAATATTACAAAAAAAAACCCAAGGGATAACCCTTGGGCTTTAAGTATCGATCTTAATCGTTAGTCCTACTGACAGTCGAGATAGATCAACTTTGTAACATTTCCGAGTTCGATTCTAAGTAAGTTAGCATCGAGCGGCGTAGCTCCGCCAAAGAAAGCTGATCTTCTTCTAGAAGTAGCTCTTTTTTGATGAAGTCGACCGGAAATCCGGTTAATGATGAAAGAGAATCTAAAGGGATCTTCTGTTCCTCTGTTAGGTTCCCTGGTTCCATCTTTTTAGCGTCTTGATGCGCCATTCCACACTCCTTTGCAGTTCGCTCAGCGCCCGAAAAACATCGTAGTTTTAAGGACATATCCATGCCGAGAAATCATTTTTATGAATGACAACCCAAGCATATCGGGCCATTTTAATCACTGTCAATCAAAGCTATTCTTTGTTGAGTGCATGTAAGATTTTATTAGAACTTAGAGGAAATTCAATATAACCTATTGATCTTCAAGGATTCTGTAGAACCACGTCTACAGCCCTGTAGGAGTTAGATTTATGAAAAAACTACTAAATGGAATCCTTGATTTCAGAAAAACAAAACGTAAAGAGTACGCCCAACTTTTCTCTGATCTTTCATCGTTTCAAAGTCCAGATACACTTCTTGTTGCTTGTTCAGACAGTCGAGTTGTTCCAAACCTTTTCGCGTCGACTGATCCAGGTGATTTGTTCGTTCTAAGAAATGTTGGCAATATAGTTCCAGAGTACGGAACATTTCGTGGCAGTGTTGGAGCCGCCGTAGAGTTCGCTGTAAATCAACTACAAGTAAAAGACGTCGTTGTTTGCGGACACTCTAATTGTGGTGCTGTCGCAGCGATTATGGATGATATGAAGTTTGAAGGCGACTTGGCTTCTTGGCTAGGAATCGGAGCTGAGATGAAGCAAATCAAGCCACCTAAGGGCGAATGGAGCAGACTTGATCTAGCTTCACAGGCTAATGCAATTCTGCAAATTAGACGCCTATCAGGTTATCCAGCAATTGCTAATGCCATTAAGGAAAGAGGTCTGAGACTTCATGCTTGGTGGTTTAATATTACCGAAGCAGAAGTGCTTCGGTACGATGAAGATCAGGGGCAATTTATTGTGCTTGATGAAGAAGAGATTCCAAAGCTTTTAGCTAAGCTTTAGTTAAAATATCTTCGATACTTTTAAGCTTCGAGTTTAGTTCACTCCACTCGTCTTCAGCAGTGCTTTGAACCGTCACTCCTCCACCAGCATGAAGTCTCAAGTTCTTTTTACTCCAATCAACAACACCACTTCTAATATTGATC
>CAXBMT010000177.1:0-5448 GCA_963976925.1 uncultured Bdellovibrionales bacterium | reverse complement strand
GAGCCGGTGCTATTTCCATTTACTGTGCTAGCGAAGCTCTAAATGATTCTAAGCTAGATTTAGAAACACTTGATCGTGATCGTGTTGGTATATATATCGGGATCACTGAACACGGTAATGTTGAAACAGAAAACGAAATTCATGAGCTATATCAAAACGATTTAGACACTGACCTTTGGTCACATCACCATAATCCAAGAACAGTTGCCAACAATGCAGCTGGAGAAGCTTCGCTAGCGCTTAAGATTACAGGTCCTGCTTATACAATTGGAGCAGCTTGTGCGGCAGGAAATATGGGGCTCATCCATGCGCTTCAGATGCTTCGTCTGGGTGAAATTGATCAAGCCATCGCAGGCGGTGTATCGGAATCACCTCAAACATTTGGAATCTTTGCGGCCTTCAAAGCTCAAGGAGCCTTAGGTCATGATGAAGATGCAACTAAAGCGACTAAGCCTTTGGATAAAAAGAGAAATGGTATCGCTATCGCTGAAGGTGGAGCCCTTTATACACTTGAGCGTTTAGAAGATGCTCAAAAAAGAGGAGCTAAAATCTACGGTGAAATCGTCGGTTATCATGTTAACTCTGATGCTACTGATTTCGTCTTACCAAATCCGACTCGTCAATCTGAATGTATGGCAAAAGCGATGAAGATGGCAGGTCTTGGCCCAGATGAAATCGATATTGTGAATATGCATGCCACAGGAACAACTGCTGGTGATACTCAAGAATGTCAGGCCGTAAGAGAAGTCTTTGGAAACTCACAAAATACACTTATCAATGCCACAAAGGGATTTATCGGACATGCCATGGGCGCCGCTGGTGCACTTGAACTTGCCGGAAATCTGCCGGCTTTTGAAGATGGCCTAGTTCATCCTTGTCATAATATTACCGAGCTTGATCCTGAGTGTGCCATCGATGGACTCGTGATTGGAGAGCCGGTTAAGAAAAATGTCAGAGTGATCTTAAATAATTCATTTGGAATGCTTGGAATAAACTCAAGTCTTATTATAAAAAAATTTGAAAGTTAAATCATAGGAGTAATTATGACCGCAACAGACGTACGCACAAAAGTATTAGATATTATCGCTGACATCGCCCTTGATGATGATGTTTCAACAATCGATGACAGTGTTTCTCTAAGAGAGCAGCTTGATCTTGATAGCATGGACTTTCTAGATATCGTTATGGAACTTAAAAAGCGTCATAAAGTTGAAGTTCCTCAAGAGGATTATCCAAAGCTAGCAACAATGCAGTCATGTGTTGATTATCTAAGCCCAAAATTTCAAGCACTGGCTTAATGGAAATTAAAACATCCTATGATGCAGTGGTGGTTGGTGCTGGAATGTCCGGTATGGCCGCCGCTATTCGTCTTGCGATGTTTGATCGTAAAGTTCTACTCATCGAAAAACACAGTATTCCTGGTGGACTCAACTCGTTTTACCGCCGGGCTAACCGAAATTTAGATGTAGGACTTCACGCCTTAACCAATGCAGTACCCAAGGGGACCCGTGGGGCTCCACTTACGAAATTATTAAAACAACTTCGCATACCATACGAAAAGCTTAAACTATCACCACAAACTCACTCTCTAATACGATTTCCAGAGCAAACATTAAGTTTCACAAACGACTTCAATGAATTTGATGATCAGATTAAGTCTACTTTCCCTGAGCAAGTAACTGGTTGGAGTAATTTTGTCGAAGCTATTAAAAGCTTTGATGAGACAAATCTTCAAAATGAGTATCAGTCAGCGAAAGAGAAAACTTCTGAATATATTAGTGATCCCCTTCTATTAGAAATGATTTTTAGTCCTTTAATGATCTATGGTTCGGCTTGGGAGCATGATATGGACTGGTCACAGTTTGTGATCATGTTTAAATCAATTTATCTTGAAGGTTTAGGACGTCCTGAAGGTGGAGTTAGGACAATTATTAAACTTTTAACAGATAAGTTAAAAGAACTAGACGTTGATCTTCGCTATAGCTGTGAACTGTTAAAAGTTCAAAGCAAAGACGATGTAGTGACAGGTGTTTTCATCAAGGATCGAAAGCATGGAGAGCTCGAAGTTAAGACCAACCAGGTATTTTCTTCAATCGGTCTACCTGAAACAATGGGCTTAGCCACATCTAATGATCGTGCTCATCCTGCAGGTTCAATGAGTTTCACTGAATCAATCTTTTTCATAAAAGAAACTCCAAAAGATCTGGGCCAAAATGCGACACTAATTTTTCACAATAATCGCGACAGATACCTCTATCAAAAGCCAGAGACATTAATTGATGATCAAAGTGCAGTGATATGCCTTCCAAATAACTATCATTCAGATGGTGAAATGGACGAAGGTATTGCCAGAGTTACTTTCATGGCCAACAATGATCTTTGGACTTCGCTCTCTGAAGATGAATACAAGGCTAAAAAAGAAGAAGTCTCACTTAAAGCTAAAAAATTACTGGCTCAGTATTTTGATCAAGAGCCGACTATAACTTATGAAGATACATTTACGCCAAAAACTGTCACTCGTTATACCAGCCATTATGCTGGTGCGGTCTATGGCTCTCCGGATAAAACTCGCGATGGAACCACAAAAATTAAAGGCTTAGTGATCACAGGTACTGACCAAGGATTTCTAGGTATTGTTGGCGCCATGCTATCTGGCATTTCAATGGCCAATTATCACGGTCTTCAAGGTGGTTCTCAGTGAACTTTAATCAAGTTATCATTGATGGCTTAGCCTCTCACCTCCCTGAAACTATTGTTTCAAGCGCTGATATCGAAAAAAGACTTGCTCCTATTTATAATAAGCTCAATCTTCCAGAAGGAAGACTTGAACTTATGACTGGAATAAAAGAGAGACGAGTTTGGGATGTAGGAACAACACCATCAAGTCTTTCTGCTGCAGCTGCCATCAAATTATTTGAACAGAATCCACAATGGAAAGAAGAAGTTGATCTCCTTATTCATGCATCAGTTTGTCGTGACTTTCTAGAGCCATCAACGGCAAGTGTTGTTCATGAAATGCTTGGTCTAAAAGCGGACTGTACTTTCTTTGATTTATCCAACGCTTGTCTTGGCGTCCTAAACGCTATCGTCGTCGCTGCAAAAATGATTGAGGGTGGAGCTATCAAAAGAGCTCTTATTGTGAGCGGAGAAAATGGTGCTCCACTTTTAGAGCAAACTATTAACCGAATTCTGACTGATGAAACTATCAATCGTAAAAATATCAAAAAGCTCTTTGCCAATCTTACGATTGGATCATCTGCAGTTGCTATAACGCTTTCAAAAGATAATGGCGCAACGAAAGGTTTAAAGTTACTTGGTGGTGCGTCTATGGCCGACTCAAGTGCTAATCATCTATGTCGTGGAGATGGCTCACCTCACTCACTGACAATGGAAACTGATAGTGAAGCTCTTATGAAAGCAGGTGTAACTTTAGCGCAAAAGACGTGGCTTAAGACCAAAGAGAATTTAAAATTAAAGGCTAGTGAAGATTTTTGGGCCATCGGTCATCAAGTAGGCTCAGCCCATGAGAAACTTACGATGCAAGCACTTGAGTTAGAGGATCGACCAACTTTTGTCACTTACCCATACCTTGGGAATACTGGCTCAGCAGCGCTTCCTGTCACATTAATTGAATTATTAAAACGAGAAAACTGTCCGACTGAAGGTCAAAAAATAGCACTACTAGGAATTGGTTCTGGACTATCCTCTGTCATGCTAGGAGTTCAGAAATGTTAAGTTCACCAACATGGTTTAATGACCTTGGTACAGAGTATCCATTTACTCCCAAGAAACTAAAACTTAAAAACGGCCATCGTATTAGCTATGTTGATGAAGGCCAAGGTCCAGTCATCGTTATGTTACATGGCAATCCTACTTGGTCGTATTATTACAGAAATCTCATTAAGCATTTCTCACCAACTCATAGAGTGATTGTACCAGATCATTTGGGTATGGGTCTTTCTGATCAGCCTCAAGACTTTGAATATCAACTCCATCAGCATGTTGCTCATGTAGAAGAGTTATTAGATTCACTTTCAATTGATAAGTTTTCATTAATTGTTCATGATTGGGGTGGAGCAATTGGTTTTGGAGTTGCAACTCTTAGACCTGAATCTATTGAAAAAGCAGTGATTTTAAATACTGCAGCTTTTAATGCTGGTGAATGGATTCCAAGACGTATCTCTCTATGTCGTGCACCTATATTTGGAGAGCCACTTGTACGAGGCCTTAACGGTTTTGCCTTGCCGGCAACATTTATGACGACTGTTAAGCCCCTTCCTAAGCATATTAGAAAAGCCTACTTAGCACCTTACAAGGACTGGAAATCTAGAATTGCTGTTTCCAGATTTGTTCAAGATATCCCTCTTAATAAAAGTCACCCAAGTTACGAAACTCTTGCAGCTATAGAGTCTGCTCTTCCAGCGCTAGATTTTCCCAAACTCATCATTTGGGGTGATAAAGACTTTTGTTTTGATATGCGATTTTTCAATAAATGGAAGACTATTTTCCCAGAAGCACAGTCAATGGTGTTTTCGGCAGGTCATTATGTCCTCGAAGATATGCCAAATGAATGTGCTGAAGCGATTGAGGGATTTCTCGCGCCATGAATATCGCCTCTCGCTTGATAGATTTTGCTAAAGCATATCCAAACAAAACTGCAATTATTGATTCAAGAAGTGATCAGTCGATTACCTTTGGCGAACTTGAAGATAAGATTGCAAGGATTTGTCATTCACTTTTAGAGATGGGCTTTAAGCCAGGAAGCCGTACTCTTCTTTTTGTTAGACCTTCTTTAGATTTTCATGCTTTAGTTTTTAGCTTATTTAAGATCGGTATTATTCCAGTTCTTATTGATCCTGGAATGGGAAGAAAGAATCTTTTAGCCGCTATTGCTCATACAAAACCTGATGGAATAATCGCTGAGCCTATTGTTCACTTTTTAAGCTTTATCTTTAGATCAAGTTTTAAAACAGCAAAACTAAAAGTTTGGACGAGTGATATTAAAAAGTTCACTAAAGGTCCTAGAGCTGATCAAGTTGCAACTGTAGATCCTCATGAGACAGCTGCTATTCTTTTTACCTCTGGTGGCACGGGACGCCCAAAAGGCGTTGTTTATACTCACCATATTTTCTCTCAGCAAACTGATAAATTACAAAAGATGTTTAACCTGACCAGTGATGATATCGACCTGCCAGGTTTTCCCCTCTTTTCTTTGTTCACACTAGCTATGGGAATGACAAGCATCATTCCAGATATGGATCCGGCAAAACCTGGTCAATGTGATCCAGCAAAGCTTTCAGCTAATATCTTAAAGTATCAAGCAAGTTTTGTGGCCGGTAGCCCTGCCATATGGTCTAGAGTTGCATCCTTTGCTATCGAAGCTGAGCTTAAGTTCCAAAGTATTAAACAAGTCGTCATGTTTGGAGCCCCAGTAAGAAATGAACTTCA
>CAXBMT010000176.1:0-5468 GCA_963976925.1 uncultured Bdellovibrionales bacterium | reverse complement strand
CGTTGATGTCTTAAATCAAGACGATGTTAAGATGATTTTAACGATTCAATCTAAATCATAACGGTAGAGTAACCAACTGACATTTTGACCATCTTCATTTGAAACTCTAAAAGTAATGGTTGATTTTTTATTGATACGACGACGATGGTCTAGATTATAATTAGTTTTGTTTCCATCTCGAAAAACACTGGCTTCAGTTCTAGAATCGCTTCCATTACGGTAGCTAAGAGATCCACCATAGCCATTTGTACTGGCCATTACAGTTCCTGTTACCGGTGCACCGTCGTAGCTAAACTGGTAAGGCATACCAACTCGCACATCATTACGATCATCGACTTGCAACCAAGCTTGCTCCCCTTCGCCGTGTGTTCCTACTAAAGAAAAGCGAGCCCTTCTTCTTTTTAGCGTTACTTCCCCACTAATTTCTAAATTAGTGTCTTCATCAATAGACTGAGTAGAACTAAAGTCTAAAACTGAAATATCGCGTAGAAGGTAGTTTTTAAAACGAACCACAGGTCCAACGTGTAAGCTTGTAGTTGCACTGTTGATTAAACTAGTCCCTCCATCTAAGCTTTCATTTCGAGGAAAACCTGCCAGAGGATTTGAATCCGGGGATTCGACATTGGGTAAATTTATTCTGCGCTCTCTTTCTCGAAGTGCTGTTTCTTCAATATTTTCGTCAAAGTCAATGAGACGATAGACACTAACAGATGGATTACCGTGAATACCTTCGGGAAAATCTAGGCGGATAAAAATATCTTTATCGTCACCACGTCCTCTTAAGAAGTATGAATCTCCAGCACGTGCACCGTTGCTAAGTATTCCTCCATTAATTCGCCATGATAAAACTCTATCAAGATCAATCTCACCGGAATGAATTAAAATAGCATCTTCGGGTTCTATATTGGCGAACTCTGGGTTCAGCGAAAGATCAGTAATTTCATGGCAATCAGGTTGCCCCTGATCATTAATATAATGCATATACTGAGAAACAACGATGAGATCTTCTACTTCCCTGGGCGCTTCACCTAAACTCACTAAGATATCTTCTACGTGTCCTGTAATAGCAAGTACAGGCTCACAGTCGACGCAAATACCATGCTCCACCTCTGTTCGTTGCATAGCTGAATCAGCACGTTGCTCACCTTCACGGATGATATCTCTAGCAGCACGTAGACTTTCTCTGGGGTCTTGCATAAATGCTGCAAAAGCCAAATCGTCTGCGTCACGCCTTTGTGCCAAGGCGCTCCAACAAATAGTAAAAATGAAGAGAATTATTAAAGCTTTCATCTCAAGTTTTATCGGATTTTCTCTATTTACTTTGAATTTATAAGGGGAAAAGTTTAGTGTTAGAGATGAATTAATGACTTAATAAAGGACTAAACATGACAGGTATATTACCGTTTATTGTTCTGATCGCGATTCTGCTTTTTAACACCATCAAAATCCTTAAAGAATATGAAAGGGCCGTAGTTTTCAGACTTGGTCGATTCACAGGAGTACGTGGACCTGGAATGATTATTCTTATCCCTGGACTCGAAAAAATGGTTCGTATTGATCTTCGTACAGTCACTATGGATGTACCAAGCCAAGACATCATCACTCGCGACAACGTTACGATAAAAGTGAATGGCGTACTATATTTTAGAGTTAATAACCCTGAAAAAGCCGTTATTGCTGTCGAGGATTTCCTCAATGCCACAAGTCAGATTGCTCAGACCACTCTTCGCTCAGTCATCGGCCAATTTGAACTAGACGATATCTTGGCCAATAGAGATATGATTAATACAAAGCTTCAAGGTATTCTTGATGAACAAACCGAGCCTTGGGGAGTTAAGATTTCAGCTGTTGAAGTAAAGGCGATCGATCTTCCAATCGAAATGCAAAGAGCGATGGCGAAACAAGCTCAGGCAGAACGAGATAAGCGAGCTAAGATTATCTCTGCTGAAGGTGAACTTATGGCTTCACAAAAACTCTCAGAAGCTGCAGGAGTTTTAGGCCGTGAGCCAAATGGTATTATTCTTCGTTACCTTGAAACAATGAAAGAGATTTCGAGTGGTGATGGGAAGACAACTTCGTTTTTTCCTGTACCAATTGATTTTCTAAATAGTGTCATGGGTAAGAATAAAAGTTGAATAAGAGTTTAAGTTTAAAGCCTTTTCAAGAATCTCCTTCAAACAAGGAGATTCTTTTTTCTTGGTCAAAAAATAATAAAACAATCACACTTCGTTATGAGCTTTTAGGATTTGTAGATGTCCTATGGCCTGAGATTAATAAAAATCAAAGAAAGTTTGATCTTTGGAAGCATACTTGCTTTGAATTATTTCTAAAAAAAGAAAATGAAGATCGCTACCTAGAGTTTAATTTTTCACCATCTCATGAGTGGGATTCATATGAGTTTCAATCATACAGAAAACCACAGCCTGTCGTTCGTTTTGAGTCACCAGTAGTTATCATTAAGACATACGATTATATACTAGAGGTTGAATTAGAGCTTCCACCAAGCTGGTTAGACGCTGAATTAAAAGCTAGTGCAACTGCTGTGATTGAAACAAAGAGTCATGAAACAAGCTTTTTTGCATTTAAGCATTCGTCCGAACCAGACTTTCATGATCAATCAACTTTTATTATTAATTTCGATTAACTCAAGACCAGATACATCACTACTTTCACCTAAGAAGCTATGAATAAGAGAGCTGGCTACGTCACAAGCCTTAACTGCAGAATATTTTTCTAGGGGACCTTGAAAAAGTGGACTCATCCCTTTCAAAATAAAGCCCGCCATATCTTCAAAAAATCTTTCTCCTGATTTTCTTCCAAGAAGTAAGCCTGGCCTAGCGATGGTTACTTTTAAGGCTTGCTCCATTTCACCTTTGACTCTTGAGTAAAAAAATGGAGAAGCCGTTGATGCTCCTTGAGCACTAACTAAAAGAAAATGATCAATACCTCTAGTTCGAGCCGCCTTGGCAGCAAGTAGAGGAATATCAAAATCAATTTTTCTAAATCCTGATTTAGATTTTGCTTTTTTCATTGTTGTACCAAGACAACAAAATACAGCATTAACACCTTCAAGAAAGTCTGCTTTTTCATCAAATCTTTCCATATCAATATTAATTTTATGAAGCTTAGAATGATCTATATCTGGGGAACTTCGACCCACGGTAATCACTTCATCAATATTATTAAGTTCTAAAAGCTTACGAGTCAGAATATTTCCGATCAGACCAGTAGCGCCAAGAACAACGACTTTTTGAGCATTGCAAAGTGGTTCCATAAAGTCGATCATAGCATGAAGTTTTGGGAATTAGGAGTCAGTCCATGGTCTTAAAGTTAATTTTAATAGTATTTATCGTCTCATGCGCAAAGATTTCACCTACTCCTGACAAAAACCAAATCACAATTTTTCATTGGAATATTAAAGAGCTCACTTCAGACAAGCTAGATAATAAAGATCATAGCCAACTGAAAGCTGTTGAAGAAGTTATCTCAGACTATGAGTTCGATATTTTATCATTGAATGAGATTCAGTATGATATGCCTGGTGTCCCTTCATACTTAAATAAAACAAATGGGGAAAACTTAACAAAATTCGCTAAAAGAATTGGTCTGAACCCTGCGAATTGGAGCCAAGTTTTCACTCCGGCTAACACTGGCAGCTTTGCTAAAAGAAAAAAAGATTTGTCGTACTATGTTGAAGAGTCACCACAAGCAAGGATGAATGCAGATCCGGTAAACTATGGTCTTTTTCCAGGGCAATATTCTACGGCCGCATTGATTAAAGCTGATCTGTCAGAAAAGGTTTCTATCAATAAACTTAAGTGGAGAGATTTTAACCCCAAAGCTAAGCCCTCAAATTTTAAAATGGCTAACGGCCGAAGTCTTCCAGATGACATGGTGCTTTTTGACAAAAACTTTAATCATGCTGTTTCGTCTTTTCATGGAAGAGATGTTCATCTTATCTTTTTTCATACTGTTCCAAGCTATGGCTTTGGTAATAAGTTCACTCCCAACTTTAAAAGAAATGCTGATCAGTTACGGTTTCTTGAATGGTATGTAACAGGCACTACTGACTTTGATGTGAAGCTTGATCGTTCTCGCTGGCCTGAGATAAAAAAAGATAGCTACGTCATAGTTGTAGGAGACCTTAACGCCGACATTAACCAAAAAGATAATCCTGGCGGTTTTGTTATCAAGAGGCTGATGAAGAGCCTAAACCCATGGATGGATAATCCAGGTATAACCAATGAGAGCCCTGGCTTTGGACCTAAGCCATTTCAGTTAACTCTTGATTACCTACTCGTAAGTAAGAATATAACGATCAAAGATGCCCGGATTATTAAACCTGAAACGAACTACACTAATCTTGGGTGTACAAAAGCAGATATGATTAAGGCCAAGCGAGATATACGCGCAAGGCACAAAGTCGCCGAATACGTTAATGATAAAACTAAAAAGACATGTTATGCAGCAGTGAGTCTACCCTATTACACCGTTAAAACCGCAAGTGATCATTTTCCAATTTTTGCTAAGTTAAGCCTTGATTAAGTAGGTGTATTTCGGATATTTTAATTTTAAAATATTTGAAATTAATCCTGACAAGGTTTTATTGTGGAAGAAATTATTGAGTTAAGCCTCAAAGAGGAAATACCTCACTTTGAGGACTTTCTAAATGGCATAGGCTTTAAGAGAACTGATGGATCAGTCTTTGGTCTTTTAGTTTTGGCCAAGAGACCATTAACAAGCGAAGAGATTGCTAAAGAGCTCGGTTTATCCCAACCCGCCGTCAGTTCATCTTTAAAAACATTAAACCTTTACGGCGCCATTGATACTCGTGACACGAAAGAAGGTCGCGCTAAAACACATAGTATCCGAGAGGATTCTCTTTCTATTGTTTCAAGTGTTTTTAGAAAGCGTGAACAAGAGAATATTGAACGCTTTCGACTTGTAGCTGAACGTTGTCTTGAACGAGTTGGTGATGAAGAACCAACACGTGCTAGAAAGCTTCGCTCTATCATGGCAACTTGCCAAATAGCAGAAGCCGTTATGAATTTCGTCATTGGCCTGTCGGGTAGAAATAGTGATGTTGCCTACCCTCATGTCGTAAAAGCACTTCCAAGAGCTCTCGACTTTATCTCTGGCTTGCCAGTTCCAAGTGCAGAAACTCAGGAAGCTTTAGCTCAATTAAAAACACATCTTTCAACAAGTTTAACTGGAAAACTTAGAACTGGTCTTTCAAGACTTGCAGGAGAAGCAAAATGACTTTACCTCGTATTGTAATTACTGGCGTTGGCCTTGCTGCTCCAAACGGAAACAACTTAGAAGAGTTTAGGTTTTCTCTTTTAAATGGAAAGAGCGGTTTAAGCTTTAAAGAAGTTCGTCATATGGGTACATGGGCAGCAGGTCTATGTAACTTTGACGAAACTAAACATCAAAATAGAAAAATGAGAAAGCGCGGTACTAGAGCCGGT
>CAXBMT010000175.1:0-5568 GCA_963976925.1 uncultured Bdellovibrionales bacterium | reverse complement strand
TTGATGGCGGCCTTGTTGGCGGCGCTAGTCTTAAAGGTAAGGATTTCTTAGCGCTGTGTTATGCAGCAAACAATGCGTAACTAGATAGTTGTCACCCCTAGCGTTATCTAGTACTTATAATGCTTAAAAAAGTTTCTTGAGGATGGTCCATGAGCACTACATTAATGATTTTCCAAGCTGTTGTTTCAATTCTACTTATCGTTGTTGTTCTCCTTCAATTTGGTAAAGGTGCTGAAGCAGGGATTATGGGCGGCGGAGCTTCTGATGCTGTTTTTTCTGGCTCACAAAAAGGAAATATCATGACTAAAATCACTGCGGTTTTAGCCATCCTATTTTTGGGTAACTCAATTCTTTTAGCTAGAATTCAAACTTCTAAAGGTGATTCTTCACTTCTAGATTCTGAAGCACCTGTTGCTCGTCCACTTAATAGTGATGCTGATCAAGTTGAAACTCCAGTTTCTGTTGAGCCAGCAAATCAAGTTCAAGACGGCAAAGTACCAGCAAAAAATTAATTAGGAGCGTTCCAAGTGAGCGACGTCTTAAAACCTGAAGCGGTGGAATTTATCCGTAAGGAATTCCACCATCTCGATACGACTTATTTCAATACGGCCTATTTTGGGCCATCTCCCTATAGCGCCAAACAAAAGGTTTCGCGCGCTCTTCAAAAAGAGCTCGATCCATCTTTTCATAGTTATGCCAATTGGATTGGTATCCCTGAGAGATTAAGAATTGATCTTGCGGGATTAGTCGGTTGTTCAGAAGATCGAATTTTTCATTCAACATCTTCTTCAGATGTTTTTAATATCGTTGCAAATGGCTATCCATTTAAAAAAGACGATATCGTTTGCTCTGTTGATAAAGACTATCCTTCCAATGTTCTTCCATGGATGAGAGCGGTTGAAACAAGAGGCATTCAATTTAAACTTTTAGAGCTAGGTAAAGAAGTTATTCCAACGGCTAAATGGTTAGCTGAAGTTCTTCCTAAAAACTGTAAGGTTTTTGATTGCTCGTGGATTAGCTTTGATACCGGCAAAAGAATTAATATTGTCGAAATTGGAAAGCTTTGTCGTGAACGAGGCATTCTTTTTCTATTAGATGCTACTCAAGCTTTTGGTGGTATGCCCATCACTGCTGAAGAACTCTCCTATGTCGATATCATGGCGTGTTCTTCTTACAAGTGGATGCTTGGTCCTTATGGTCATGCTTTTGGATATCTATCAAAAGAGGCTACTGACTTAATTCAACATACCTCTAGAAATTGGATCGTAAGCCCAAACTCTAAGGTTGTTTATAATCTTTTAGATTATACGACTGAGACGCTCCCAGGAGCAAGGAAGTTTGATCGTGGACAAGCACCTAATATGCTTACCAATAGTGCTTTAGAAGCTGGTGTCGAGTTCTTGCAAGAAGTAGGGCTTGATAATGTTAAAGAGCATAATGAGTCACTCAGAAATCGCTTTTTAGAAAACTATCCTAAAAAGAAATTTCAGCTAATTACTCCAACTGATCATATGGGAAATATTCTTGCTCTTAAGGCCGTTGCCGCTGATCCAATTGATCTTGAGCGTGAATTAAAGTATCGAAACATTGATGTGAGTGTAAGACAGGGAAATGTTAGACTATCATTTCATATCTTTAATACCCCAGCACAAGTTGATAAGCTTGTTGAGGGCTTAGATCTTTAAGCGGCTTTTTTCTTATCTTTCTTTTTTGGTTTGTCGCCTGATTTCACTTTTCCAAAATTAGTTTCTTCTTTAGCAAAAAGGTCGTTGCGTTTAACTTCCGCTTTTACTGATTGAAAAGGTAAAACGTCATGAGGTTGACATGGATCAAAGTCAACAGGCAGCTCACGGTTAGACTTACCGTGAAATTTAAGCTTATTAACATTCTCACTAAAAATCTCAAAAAGCTCAGGGTCAATTTTTTTACCAACGGACCTAGACATCACAGCAAGTGCATCTTCAACTTTTAAAGCTTCGTGATAACTTCTCTTAGTCGTGATCGCATCAAAGAAATCAGCAATCGCTGTCACTCTGGCGAGCTCATGAATATTAACACCTGCAATACCCTGAGGATAACCCGTACCATTGAAGTTTTCATGGTGTTCATAGACGATTCGTCTGATGACTTCAAAGTCCACACCTTCACACTCACAGTGACTTTCTTGAATCAATTCGTTTCCATAGCCAGGATGTTTTTTAATAACTTTGAAATCATCGTCTGATAATTTACCCGGATTATTAATAATCGTCGTTGGGATTTTAATTTTCCCAAGATCATGTAAAAGACCACCAAGTCCCGCCATGACGATTTCATTTCTTGGCGCCTTAGGCTTCCACGCTTTATAAAGAGAAATACAGTACATCGAAACATTAATAGAGTGATCGTAAGTATAAAAGTCGTGAAAACTTAGATCAGCAATCAGCATTTGAACTTTTGAAATATCATAATCTTCAAGCACATCAATCATACTCTCAACTGACTCACGACAGCCATCAATGCTTTCTGCTAAAATTTCAGTAGTGTATTCTTTATCGGGTGAGAATAATCCATTCAAATAATGAATAGCTGAATCTTTAATCACTTTAGTTTTTTCGATATCACCGACATTATCATTTTTAGCCAAGCTTCTAAGGTAAGATTCGCGTTGAGATTCATGCACGTAGAGTTGATGATATTTTTTTTTGAATTCTTTTAAGTCTTCGTTTGAAAGAATTCCTCCAAGAGGAAAAATTCGAACAAACTTTTCTCTTTGGGCGAGCGATGATGAGTTGATATATAAATCATAAGGCAGAGGCTTCTCCCTTAGAACTAATTCAATACCAACTGAAAAAAAGCTTTGTACTGTTTGCATAACACCCATAAGTTTAACCTTACGGCTTATCGGCTTATTTTCTCGTTATTTGAGGAGCATAAGAGTTTAAAATTAGACAAAAAAGCCCTCTAAATAAGAGGGCTTTGATATAGCAGAGTATTTTCGTTTTTTGTCTAGAACGGGATATCGTCAGCAGTGAAGTTTGTGTCTGTTGGGATATCGTAATCACTGGCCTGATAATTATTTGGGCCGTCATTATTATTTTGATTACTTGTATTGTTTCTTGGCTGAGAGTCACCTCTGTCAGCAGATGGTCCACCTACAAACTGAACTGACTTAGCATTAATTTCAGTAGTGTAGCGTTTTTGACCTTGCTTATCGTCCCATGAACGAGTTTGAAGACTACCTTCGATAAATGCCTGGCGACCTTTCGCTAGGTATTGATTGCAAAGCTCTCCAAGTTTTCCCCAAACAACAATTCTATGCCATTCAGTGCGCTCTTGTTTTTGACCACTCTTGTCTGACCAACTTTCAGTAGTTGCCACAGAGAAGTTACAAACTGAAGTACCAGATGGTGTGTACTTAAGTTCTGGATCTTGTCCAAGACGACCTAAAAGAATGACTTTGTTAACACTCATGAATTCTCCTCGTATAAGTTGCTTAGCGTTACGCCATGCACACAAACAGTAAAGTTAAACTGAAGCCTCACTTTACAGATTGACCGACCTTTTTAATATAAAAAAAATCAGACATGACATGACTTTTCGTAAGCAAATACGTGCCAAATTTAGGTGAATTCTAAATACTTGAATTTATAGATTCGCTTCAGATGGCTCTGTCGGTTTTTCTGGAACTGGATTCTTTTTTTGCCAAAACTCATCAACTAGACGGCGAGCAACTTTTACATCCCTTTTATACCATGATGCATCAAATCCACAGTACGGGCATTCTATCTCTGAACGATACACCAGCCTTCTGCCAATTTCGTAAGCTGCCCAGTAAAGAATGCCAAAGACGAGGCTTCTTAAACCAAAGTAGTCGTACAAAGCAAAACTCGTAACACCAGTTAAAACAGCTATTTGGATGTATTTAAGAGCCATTCGATGAGATGAAGTTAGATACCTTTCACTTGCACACAAAGGACAATGAAATTTCTTTGTTGCATTCTTAAAGCGAAATGGTCTTGATTCTAATGGCCGAATTTTAGGCATCTAAACTCCTTAACTTCATCATACACCCGCAGGGGCGGGACCCTCTAGCCAGCAAAGTTATCCCTTTTCAGGATGTGAAAAGAACCCGGGGGAACCCGCGCCCCCCCAGGTTTTAAGGCGTGCACATCCGTGGCATCCCCATATTAATTAGGGAAGAAAAAAGGTGTGGCAAAAGAGGGACTGATCGAAACTGACGTTCTGCATCTCGAGGCCGATCATTGCTCGAGAATACTAATATTAAATACAATTCCCATACCAAAACGCCCCTACGGCGCCCCGACAATAACCTCTTGATTTTTAAGTACTTTAGTCTTGATTTATTGACTCCGCTGAATGACCCCAGTAGCATTGAGGCACCAATATGAACGTCAAACTAGCCCTAAAAACTCCTAAGAAATTAGTTAGAAACCAAAATGGTCAGCTAACGGTTTTTCTCGCCATTGGTTTAACAATTTTTTTAACCATGACGGCGTTTATTATTAATGTTGGTTTGTTTGTTAAAGCAAAAATCAATTTGCAAAATGCAACGGATGCCGCTGCCTGGTCAGGCGCTGCTGTTCAAGCAAGACAGCTTTCACAAATCGCATACCTTAATTATGAAATCAGAAACGTCTACAAAGAGTGGATGTTTAAATATTATATTTTAGGCAACTACGGTCACACAAAAAGAATTAACAATGCCGACTATCGTCTAGGTGCACTCGGTGCAACTTTTGGTTCAAATAATTTCGATCGTTATAATATTCCTTCAATTTGCGTTCACGCTGGTAATTCGCCACAAGATATATGCCTTTCATCTTTTATCCCTGGTCTTCCTCGCTTTGAAACTATTGATCTTCCAAATATCACTTCTGAAAGTCAGGAGTTTATTGATCGTATTGCAACCAAGAAAGGACAAGACTGTTCTTTTAGATCGGCGATCAATTACGCAACCGCTCTTATTTGGACTTACGGCACTGGAGCAACTCTAGCTTCAACAAATGATCTTCCAGCTCTTACAAGTGGTCGAGCTGGAGCATGGCCCTCGGCTTTTATTCTTGGAGCAAGAATTAGAACATTAGAGGCCATGGTTAACCGTCCACCTATTACTGATCCTCTTTGTCTTGGCGGAGCCGGTTGTATCAATGTAGCGAGTTTAGACACAACTTTCGTTGCTAACGAAAGGCCAATTAAGGCTTTTTGGGCAGGACTTAGAAATTACTCAGGTGGAAGTTATAAAGAAGATACTGGTTCTCAAATGGATGAGACCTTAAGCACATTTCAAATTGAAGAACTAGCTCCTACTCCATTTGAGGCGACTGAAGATTCTCTTAGTGGAATGCTTATCCCTCGAGGCAGTGGACCTAGCTGGAATCCAAGACTTTTAACAAAAAACTATCTTGACCTACAGGCCATCCCTGTTAATTACGCTATCTTCTACACTAGTTTCTCTTCACGTTCACAAGATATCGTTATTGATGGCGATTCTCTTCCTTCGGACGCAGAGTGTACGACAACCAAAACCGCTATGCCTGTTCCAGCTTATCTTACAGGCTTTCAAAA
>CAXBMT010000174.1:0-5579 GCA_963976925.1 uncultured Bdellovibrionales bacterium | reverse complement strand
TGACTCTGGCTTTTTTTTTTAGACTTCTTTCTTTAATACTGTAAAGAAGCTAATGAATGCTGGAAGAAATAAGACTGTAAGCACTGTTGAAACAAATAATCCCCAGCCTAAAACAAGTGCGATAGGCTGAACGAAGGTATCAACGCCACCCATACCATAAATCGTAGGTATAAGTCCGATGAGTGTTGAGCTAGTCGTCATAACGATAGGGCGAAGCCTTGTAACACCAGCTTCAATAATAGCCCCTCTAAAGTCCGCTCCTTCTGCAAGCCTATCTTGAATAAACTTAAGTAAGATAATCGAGATATTCACCACAACGCCGCTAAGACCAACAACGCCGATAATCCCCATAATCGAAAGCGACTTACCATGGATAACGAGCGACCATACGACACCAGAAATACCCATTGGAATGACGGTTAAAACGAGGAAAGGGTACAGAACACTTTGAAAGGTTAGTGAAATGGTCATGAAAATTAAAATGATCGCAAGAAGGTAGAGCCTCATCGTATCAGACACGGCATTCATACGATCTTTTTCACCACCACCGGTAACAATTGAAATAGTCTTATTCTCATCTTTAAGTTTTTGAATAAATGGATCAATTTTTGCGTTGGCTTCTTTTCCACTAATGACCTTGTCATCGACCTCACCAAAAAGAGTAATGGTCTTAAGACCATTGAGTCTTTGAATGGAGCTTGGACCAAATTCCTTAATAACTTTTACAAAGGTCTTAAGCGGAACAGCCTGACCTGAATTATTTCTAACTTTAAGCTCAAGAATTTTTTCAACAGGAAAACTATCTAGCTTTTTACCGTCTTTAATCCCTAGAAGAATTTCAACCTTTTCATTGTTCTTTAGTATTTCTTCGGCCACTACACCGGTAGAACTAGCAAAAATTGTTCTTGATATTTTGCTTGGATCAACACCTTCACTTACGGCTAGTTCATTATTTACTTGGAGGCGATATTTAACACTCGAACCATCATTATCAGTTTCAAGAGAATTAACTCCTTTAATCTTAAGGAGCTCTGTCTTAATCTTCTCAACGATGCTTTCACCAAAGGCAAAGTCTCGTGAAGCAATTTGAAATTGAATCGGCTTACCAATTGGTGGTCCTGGTCTATCCAGTGTGATGGAAAACTTAGCACCTGAATCTTTCTCGTATTGATCAACAACATCTCGTATGTTTTTTAAGATTCGTTTTTCTTTATAGATAAAGTCAGGATCGGAAATAAAGCTGACATTAACCATGGCAAGGTGGGATCCGTTTTGACGAGAGCCACCGGAGCCTCCTGTTGTAACACTTCCTAGGTTTGAATAGATATTTTCAAAGGTATCTTCTGAAACTGTTTCAAGTCTTCTTGATAACTCCTTAACCACTGCAGTTGTCTTGTAAAGAGGGCCATTTTTTTCAAGCTCTACTCTAACACTTAAACCTTCAAGACCGTCTGGTGGGAATAAGCTAAAGCGTTCAAAGATTTTTTTACCTTGATAAAGAGAGCCAGCAAAAAAGAGAGTAATGATGACCATTAACGGAACTCTCTTCTCCAAAGACCAATTAAGGTACTTTTCATACTTAACTTCAAAGCGGTGAAAGAAGCTTTTCTTTTTTTCTTTCTTTTCACGCATAATTTCTTCGGCGTGTATGGGGAGAATAAGTAACGCTTCCAAAAGTGAAACGACTAGCATGGCGACAACGGTTATAGGTATCACTCTTAAAAACTGACCAATAATTTCCTTCATGAAGGCAATAGGCAGGAAAGCAAAAATAGTTGTCAAAACCGAGGCTATAACGGGCAGGGCAATCTCACTCGTTCCTTTAATTGCCGCTTTTGAAGGAGATAAGCCCTTTTCGATATAGGAATAAATGTTTTCGCAAACAACGATGGCGTCATCAACCAGCATACCTAGCACAATGATAATACCAACAACCACTAGCGAGTTCATTGTATTACCTAAGTAGGCAACGAGTGCGACACCTCCCAGTACGGCAACAGGGATGCCTACAGAAACGACAATTGATGAGCGCCAGTCTAAGAAAATAAGTAGAATCACAAGAACCAAAACAAGACCGGTAACAGCATTAACAATAACGATCTGGAGTTTATCTCTAATTCTCTTTGATTGATCTTTATATAGTTTAAGCTTTAAGTTTGGATGAAGTGATTTTTGGTATTCCTCTAGCTTATCTTTAATATTATCAACGACTCGAATAGAGTCATCAAAAGGCTTTTTGACGATGGTAAAGAGTACGGCATCCTTATCACCAAAGATTGACCCCGATTGGAGTGATTCAAGATCAAAGTTAATATCTGCTACGTCAGATAGCTTTACATTATTTCCGTAATCATTTGAGCGAACAATGAAGTTATTGAGTCCATCGAGATCATTAAGATCATTACCTATAGTAATGTTAGCGACTGAGTCTTTATTCTCAAATAGTCCGCCAGGCTTTTGTTTGGCCCAACTCGAAATACGTGAGAGAATTTCTTCAAGAGTTATGTCGTATTCATCAAGTTTTTCAAGTTTTGCTAGGATCTTTAATTGAAGCGCACCCATTCCAGAGTATTCAACACTTTGTACGCCATCTTGTAGTTTTAAGAAGTCTTTCAGTTGCTCTGTTTCTAACTTAAAGTCGTAGGCATCAAGATCACCATAGAGTGCTAGATTTAGCACCGGTATATTCTCAGCTTTAATCTCTCGAACCGATGGATCTTTAACTTCAGCTGGAAGATCTTTTACTTCAGAGATCTTTCTTCTAAGCTCATCGATGACGTCTTCTGGTTTTGGATAATTATCATCAATTGTGACTGATATTTGACCTGCTCCAACAAAGCTAACTGAGCGATACTCTTCGATTCCGTCAACTTCTGCGATTTTCTCTTCAATTGGATCAATCACGAGTTCTTCAACATCTGAAGGGGAGGCTCCTGGGTAAACAGCACTGACAGTGACACGGTTAAAGTTTACGTTTGGTCTTGCCTCACGCTGAATCGTAAACATGGTTACGATACCAACTATGATAACAACGATTGTTGCGTAGTGAATGAAGAGCTTATTTTTATGTAAAAGTTCTAAGAATTTCATAAGGATTTATCCTATTAAAGATAGGTATCAAAAAATTGAAAGAAGTCGAGGTATTCGACAACTCTAACAATAAGTTGGATTCGATGAGAGGCAAGAGTTTTTTGATCACCAATAACGCTCTTATTAAATTCACTTAACGAATTGAAATCAAGCCTTCCATTTTTAAAATCTCTTGAAGCTTCTTGAAAAATATTTTTTGAAAGAGCAACACTCTTTTTATATTTCTCATAAATAACAAAATCTTTTTTGAGTGTGCTTTCTAATGTACTTAGACGACTCGTTTTTTGTTTAGTTAGAAGGTCTTTTCTATTTTTGATTGATTCTAAACGGTAGAAGTTTGACTGTGACTCTTGAACGGCTTGAGAGTTCTTAAGAGGCAAATCGAGAGTTAAGCCAACGTAGACAAATGGATACTTAGCATCTGTAACATCTTGTTGGGCATCTGATAGTTCGTCGTTTATTCCACTTAGTCCGCTTCTAAATTCAAGAGTCAGGTTGGTCTTTGTCTTTGCGTTTAATTCATCTTGCTTAGATTTTAATGTGTCTACTTGCAGTTCAAGACTTCTAACATCGTCTTGTTTACTAATATTCACTTCATTTTGAGAGGTACTAATTTGTTGATAGGCAACTTGAGCTTCGCTGAACAGCTTGTCAACGTCGGGAGAGCTAAACTCCTTAAAAGAAGTATTATAGTTTGATTCAAAAGCATTAAGGTTTGCTAAATATGATTGATCAAGTCTTTCAATAGTCGCTTGGCAGTTGTTTAGATCTTTTAGGCCAAGGAGGTATTCTCTTTTCGATACACTGCCGCGCTTTCTTTTTTGTGATAAGTTTTCTGATTGAGCTTTGGTACTAGAACAGAGTTCTTTTTGTAGTCTCAATTCTTCTTTTTGTTCAAGCAAAACTGAAAAATCAAGAAGCGCTTGTACTAGAGTTTGCTTTTTTTCAACTTTGCCATCTAGTTTTGCTAGATCCTCTTGCAGTTCAAGGTTTTTGAGATTGTGTCCATACCTGTCGTAAAAGAGGCTTTGGATTAAGCTTGTTGAAAGCTCTAGTTGTAGTGTTGGTGAGATGAAGGTGAAGTTTGAACGTCCAGGAAAAGCCGTATCAGAGTTTCTTATTAAGTAGCTTAAATTTGACTGAACCCCAGAAGTCCAAAGCTTTTGGTATCCAGCCTCATACTCTTTAATATTAGTATTGGTTGAAGCAAATGGAGATGTCGGTAAGTTATCTTGGTTTGAGTAGGAGCTTCTAAGGTAGCCAGTACTGTTAAAAATAGTTTTCTGCGAAAGAATGCCGTACTCAAGTGATCTTTGATTTTGCTCTGCAATTTTTGTTTGTGTTGAATTCTTTTCGATCTTTGTTAAGAGCTTTGAAATCAAACCAGAGCTTGCGTGTGCTTGGGACAAAGAAAGTAGTAAGAATAGTAGTGAAAAACTCTTCATAGAACCTGTCCCGATACAATTAATTACTGTGTATTATTAGTACCTTGACGCTATTTATGTGGCAATTATTCTGCTTAACGAAACATAGACAAAGAATTTGTTTTGCTATGCTTCATTGTCATAAATTTCTTTCATGCTCATAATGTTTGAATACTTTTAAAAGGTTAGTTCATGAAGACTTTGTTCGTTGTGTTAAGTTTTGTTTTTTCTTCTATCTCTCTTGCTGATGACAATGGCATTTGGGTTACTGGTATCGGGCAAGTTTCGGTCACTCCTGATCTTGCAACTATTAATTTTACAGTCAGCACCTTGAATAAAAGTGCCAATCAGTCGCAAAAAGAAAATGCATCGATCGCTCAAAAAGTTACAAGTAGAGTTAAAAAGCTTGGTGTTGCTGGCAAAGATCTTCAGTCATCTAGCTTCAGTATTAATGCTGAATACGATTATAAAGATCGTACACGAGTTCTTAAGGGTCATAGAGTTCAGCATTCTTATACTGCAATTATAAGAAAAATTTCTATATTGGGTGATGTCTTAGATGGTTTAACTGATGCTGGAAATGATTCTGTTTCTATCGGTCAAATTAGTTTTGGTTTATCAAATGATGCAGACATAAAGCTTAAATCTCTAGAAGCTAGTGTTAAGAATGCGAAAATGAAAGCTCAGGCGATGGCAAATGCAGCCGGAAAAAAGCTAGGAGAATATACTTTTATCGATGAAGTTGTTTCAAGTGGGCCAGTGCCTGTCGCAAGAATGGAAATGATGAAATCAACGAGTGCAGATGCTAGTACGGAGGTTCAAACCGGAGAGGTTGGCGTCAGCTCCAAGGTCAGAGTGCATTTTAACTTCGATTAATAGTCATCAAAACCTAAGCGACCAATCATTGGAAGCTTGAGTGCGGGTCTAATAAAATCGACACCAAAGTTTAGGCCCATAATATTAACTTCGATACCTTCATATAAACCTAATTGGAAACCTAGAACACCAAAGAGTGAGAATTGAAAGCCGGTTCCAGATGCTGTTTTATCCAAAACATATGAATCA
>CAXBMT010000173.1:0-5590 GCA_963976925.1 uncultured Bdellovibrionales bacterium | reverse complement strand
AAGCGTAAAAGTTGGTTTAATTCGATAAGAGTCTTTGGCGATGGAACAGTAAATACATTGATTCAAGAGCTTGCTGGAAAAGATATCGCTTTACTTGTTGTACCAGGTGGAACTGCTAATGATTTAGCCAGCGAACTTGGCCATAAAGAAAGTATTGATGAAGTGATTAAATGTATTCGTGAACGTGATACTAAATCGATAGACTTGATTAATATTAACGGCCGCTATATGGCGACAAACGGCGGAATTGGTTTTGGTGGAGATGTTGCTAGACGAATTAACGAGCTGAGACTTAAAACACCATTGTTTAAAAAAGTCATGAATATTACAGGTAAAAGCATTTACTCTTTTTTTGTTGCGCAAGAAATTTTAATGGGTGAATTTGAAACCATCGACGTTGAAGTTGACTCTAAAGAGCTATCCGGAAGGTTCACTACGTCAGCTCTATGGATCAATAACCAATCTAGGATAGCTGATACATTTAATATTGCCCCTAATACAAAAAATGATGATGGAACTTTTAATATAGTTATCTTAACTCATCCTACGCGTGCGCTTTTAGTTAACTGTTTTTTGAAGGTTCTTCGAGGGAAACATCCTATTGATGATCCACACTTTATAAGTGTTGAGACTAGTAAAGCTTCTCTTAAATTTGCAACTCCGACTGATTTTTTTGGTGATGGAGAGATTTTTGAAAAAAGTGATAAGTTTGAAATATCATCACTTGCTTCAAGTTTGAGTGTTTTCTCTCTTAAATTAGGTCAGTTAAATCTTACTCCACTCGTTCCTGCTCAAGTCGCCCTTTCATGATCCTACTAACTGGAGCTACTGGCTTCGTTGGAAGCCGACTTCTTCAAGCCTTACTTGATCAGGGTAGTAGGGTCGTATGTTTAGTTCGAGATCCTAGTAAAATAAAAAAACAAAATAACTTAACAATCATTAAAGCTGACTTAGAACACTCTGATATTTTAAGTGATTCTTCAGACTTTCAACTTCTAAAAGAAGTGAAAGTCGTTGTTCATCTCGCAGCAATTTATGACTTAAAAGCTGATAGTTCTAGTTGTTATCTTGCTAATGTGGTTGCGACAATGAACCTAGCTGTTCTAGTCAAAAAACTCCCATTATTCAAAAAATTTATTTTTATGAGTACTGTCGCAGTTGCAGGTAATCATAAAGGCCAAGTTCCAATTGATACTGTTGATTTTGATCAAGGTTTTCCCAACGATTATGCAAAAACTAAAGCTCAAGCAGAAGGTTTTTTAAGACGCTCAATTGATTCTAGTTCTTTATGTATTCTACGTTCTGGAATAATTATTGGTGATTCAAAAGATATGAGTGACTTTAAACCAGATGGGCCTTACATCGCGATTAAATATATTTCTGATTTATTCAAAAAACTCCCTTTTATAAAAATTGCTCCTTTTCTAGTTTTGCCAATTAATCCAAAGTCTCGATTACCCCTTGTGACGATTGATGTTGTTGTAAATTCATCTTTAGAGGCAATTAATAAAGATTATAGTGGCTGCCATCACCTCGTTCTCGCTGATTATCCTCTTGTCTTAGAATTTACTAAAGACTTACTCATAAGCCTTCATATTAAGAGTAAATTAAAGGCTATTAGTATTAAGGAAAGTCATCTTAACAGATTTAAATCCTTTCCACTTCCAGACTCCTTTCCGACAGAATTAGTTGATTATATGATCATGAGTCCAGTATATGACTTAGAATCTGAGAAAAATCACTTTAAAGCTCTAAAAGATGTGTCTTGGAGTGAAATTAAAGAAGCGTTCTTCCGACAAGCAATCAAGAATATAAATTAAAGCTAGGTTGCTATGAAACATATAGTTTGTTTGGGCTTTGCACTTGAAGGCTCAGACGATGATTATGAATTCGAATTTGAATGTGAGACATTTAGGCTCTCACATTTCTCTATGAATTTTGATGTCCATGCTACAAGAGAGATGATTAAGCGCTTTGATGGCCGCTGTGATGTTATAGCTCTGACAGGCTTGCCATCGACGTATCAAGTTAAAGACGGTGAGTTAACTCACCCTGATGTTCGTATACTACGAAATACCGCCAGAGTAACTCCGGTTGTTGATGGTGTTATTTTAAAGAGAATCTATCTTCCATGGGCACTTAGAAAATTTTTCTTAGATAACCCGAGTTGGTTTCAAGATAAAAGGTTCTCTCTATACTCTGGTGTTCTAGACTCTTCTTTTTTAGCCGCTTTAACAGACCTTGGAATTAAGCCATTAATGGGTGATCCTTATCTTTTAGGTAAAATGCCTTTCTCCTTGCATGGTAAAGATAAACTTGATCTTTTTATGCAAACACTGTGGCCAATACTAAAGCGACTTAAATTAAAAAGTGGCAATTTACCAACTTTTAAATCGAAGAACATTTCAAGAACAATGGATGACTTTTTAACAAGCGAAGTATTTGTTTGTAATGAAAGTCTGCTTATGCAGTTTGATCATGATCACCTAAAAGACAAAACGCTTATTGTAGATTATTTAAGCCCAAAACTTGAAGCTATGCTGGAGAAAGCTCAAGTTAGGCAAGTTATCTCATGTACACCGAAAGTCTTTGAAGGAACACATTTTAATTTTTCTGTGCTTGAGGCCTTATTCCAAGCAATGGAGCCAGAAGCAGAACCTCTCGATGAAAATAAGCTTCTTGTTTGGATTGATAGACTCAAGCTCGAGCCTACACTGCAAAATATTGTTCACTCAAAAACTGAACAAACTGATGATGTCGAAAAGTATGCATTTATTATTCATCCTTTGCATGCAGGACAGTTGTTTTATCATCCTGCTGCTAAGCCATTCAAAGCCTTCGAATCAAATTTAAAACCTATAATTGAAAAAGTTGCTTCAGTTGTGCCTGGAATGTTTTGGGGAACGATTGAGGGAGTAAAAAGTGAGAAAACAGGTAAAGAAGTTAAAGGATTGATTTATACCCTTACTGAAACACCAGCTATGCTGATGAAAAAAGATCCTGAAGATGTTTATCGAAAGTTAGTTAGGTTATGTCGTCAGGCAAAAGATAATGATGCCAAAATTATAGGTTTAGGTGCCTATACAAAAATTGTCGGTGATGCAGGCGTAACAGTTAATAGACGTAGTCCAATTCCTGTTACTACTGGCAACTCCCTTTCAGCCTGTGCCACTCTTTGGGCGGCTAAGCTCGCAGTTGATAAGCTTGGGCTAGTTGATAAAAAAGCTGATCGCTATAAGGGTGTGGCCATGATTATTGGAGCAACCGGAAGTATTGGCGCTGTTTCTGCAAAGGTTTTATGCCAGTCATGGGATGAAATTGTTTTAGTCGCTCCTAGAGCACACAAGTTACTGGAGCTAAAAGAAGAGATTTCCTTTATTGCTCCTGAATGTAAGGTAACCATTGCCACAAATCCTGATACTCACTCAGTTCGATCACATTTAATTATCACAACGACATCGGCGCGAGGACAAAAGATTCTCGATATAGAAAAAGTTCGACCTGGAGCAGTTATTTGTGATGTATCAAGACCGCTTGATATAAGCGAAGAAGATGCTTTAAAAAGACCTGATGTGATGGTTATAGAGTCTGGTGAAGTAACACTTCCTGGTGATTACGAAATGAAGGTCGATCTGGGCCTGCAGGGAAGGATTGTATACGCTTGTCTTGCTGAAACCGCGCTTTTGGCAATGGATAATAGGTTTGAAAGCTTTACTCTATCAAGAAATATTAGTTATCAAAAAGTTTTAGATATAGACCGTATGGCTAGAGAACATGGAGTAAAACTTTCTCATATTACGGGTCATTCAGGTATAATAACTGATAAAGAATTTGAATTATGTAAATCTCATGCTCATAAAAAATTAAAAGAGTGGGCCAAGAAGGAAAAAGTTTAATGTCTTCTCCTAAATATTTTAGTGACCTTAATTACACTCTTGGCAACGAAGATACTTCTTTTGAAGTTGAATTAGTTTCTCGTTTTAACCCTAAAAAAATTCTTTGTGTTGCAGGCTGTGGCTCTAGAGCTCTTCCGCTATTGTCTGATCAGGCAAATGAGTTAATTTGTGTCGATCTTGTTGAGTCACAACTTGCCCTAACTCGACTTAGGCTTGCTTGTTATGAAGTTTTCAATTTTGAGGAGTTTTTGATTTTTTGGGGTTTTCCTCCATATGCAGCTTATGATTACTCCAATGATAGGAAAGAACTTTTTTCAAAGATGAACTTAAGTGCAGAGGATCGCACATATTTTGCTCCAATATTTAATCAGTTAAACTGGCAATCAATTCTTTATGAAGGCAAGTGGGAAAGGACATTCAAGACTCTTTCAAAAGCTTTAAGATTTATCATGGGGAAAGATTCTGATAAGATTTTAAGTTTTCATAACTTACAAGATCAAGTTGATTATCTTGAAAATAATTTTCCAACAAGACGCTGGGATGCTGTACTTTTTTTACTTGGTAATAAGCCAGTATTTAATGCCCTTTTGTATAAGGGTGACTTTATAAAAAAGAATGTTCCTGAAACCCATTTTGATTATTATAAGTCTTCATTTGATCAGCTTTTTCGAAACGGACTTACTAGGGAAAGTTTTTTTGCACAATTATGTTTTTTTGGTGAGATCTCACATCAAGATGGTAATACGATTGAAGCGACTCGTGAAAATTTTGAGAATGTTAAGGCGGCCATCTCAAGCGGATCTAAAGTCCTTACTGTTAAAAAGGATCTGCTTTCTGCAGCTAGTGAGTATGAAGATGAATTAGACTTTGTTTCCTTGTCTGATGTTCCTTCATATTTCTCTGGAGAGATGGAAAGTAATTTTGCGCAAAAGCTCTTACCCAGCTTAAAAAAAGGTGCTCTAGTTGTTCTTAGAAGCTATTTAAGAGTTCCCGAAACGGATTGGTCTGGTTATGAGGATGTTACCACGCGTTATTCTTCGTTAATTTCAAAAGAGAAGGTTCAGATGTATAGAATTCAGATCTTTGAAAAACTTTAACATCTAGCTGACTTAAGCTGACCATCGGATGACCAAGTGTCGTTATTGAACTGAAATAATATTTAGGTGGTTGGCCAGGGGAAGGTCTTAAAGTCTCTCTTAATCTAAGTCTTTCTCAATAAACCCCGCCTAAGTTTCTCTCCTCTCCTGGCCGAATTCACTCTCTTTTTAAACTAAAATGAATTTCGATAGGTTTATGGTCAGATGAATATGAGTCTGCATGAATGTGCTTGTATCTGGTTTCTAGTCCTCTAATATATATTTGATCAAATTCTCCGCCAGTTTGTACTCCAAACCACCTTCCAATATTTGGAAAAGAAGATCTGCCTGCTTTAAAGCTTACTCTATTAATCTTTAATATATTCATTTGTTGATCAACATATTTAAGTCGTTCTTTGTTCCATGTATTAAAATCTCCAGCAATTAAAGCAGGGCCAGCATGAAATTTAATTGCTTTGATTATCTGTTGGATATGTTCTTGAAACATATCATTTGTAACAAAATTGATGGCGTGAACGTTAACGACCAATAGTTTTTTATCTGTATTTGATAATTTATAGAGCTGAACTAAAACTGCTTTTGGGGTGGTAGCACCAA
>CAXBMT010000172.1:0-5628 GCA_963976925.1 uncultured Bdellovibrionales bacterium | reverse complement strand
GATATTTGTTACATGAACGTATTTAACATCGTGTGGAAGATATCGTTGATCAACCAAAATTAGTTCGTCATTATTCCACTCAAGTGCTGTAACTTTTGCTGTCATTTTAAAATACCCTTTAATAATTTATCTAATTTCTTTTTGTCAGTATCTTTAAGGAGTTTCTTGGCGATGTCTTTTACTTTACTCGCTCCCTTCTTTTGAAGAAAAGTCTTAGTAAGCTTTTTTGTTGTAAAAGCGACATCAGGTTTTATATCAAAACTAGAACCAATAAGGCGAAGAGGAAGCACTTCGGTTCCCACCTCTTTATTGAGAAAAGATGACAAGTTGCCGTCATAATCTCTATAACTAGCAAATAGTTCGCTTTCACCCTCTTTTTCAAATGAGACATATCCCTTAGCATCGATTTCAAACTTATCTTCAATTCCTCTAAAATATATCTTTTTAAAATTAATAGATGATTGATCTAGAGAGCCGACAGCTTCAAGGCTTGAAAAGTCGGGTTCAAGCTTGAGTTTTTGAATTTGCTCTTTAGCTTTAGGTAAATACTCTTCAATATCGCTGGCAATTGATAATAGCCATGAACTTATGTCAATTTTAGAAACACGACCTTTCTTCGCGTTTAAATTAAAAGTCGAAGCATAAGTTAAACTTTTTAAATCTTTTTTAAAGTTAGTATTAACGGATCCGGAAAGCACACCGGAAATGGACATCTGCTTTTGGGGAATAAATGGATTTACAAAACTTCCAGGGAAATCCTTAAATGAAGTTTTCGATTTTCCTTTAAGTACTTCGGAGAGGTTTGCATTAAGATTATTAGTTATTTTACCATCATCGAGCATCAGACTAAACTGATGATTAACTTCACCCTTTTTACTGATGCTAAGTGAAGAATCAACAACAAGCTCCATCGCTTCGTATTTACTTTCAATGACCGATAGATCCCAAAGCATTGGCAGTACGAATATCTGAGGCGAATTAGACGTAGTAGTATTATTCTTCGATGATTTGTCTTCTGATATTTCCTTAGAAGTATCACTACTTTTAACTGAAACATCAGTCTTCTCAACTGCCTCATTCATACGCTCTAGATCAGAAGTCTTAATATTTAGTCCTGTTGCCAAGGATTTAATTTTTAGTAGTGGAAGATTTTTTAAATCATATGAGAATTCGTTGGGTAGAATAGTTGAAATATCTGATGAAAGGCTACCTTGCAGTAAAGACGTTTCAAGTTTGAAGTTAAGTAGCTTTTTATTTAATTCTCCAGAAACTATTGGCTGAAGAAGAATACCTCTATAATTATAAGTTAAACCTTTTGTGATATTTAACTTCAAATCAGGTTCAATTCCTTTTTCTTTAATACTTAGATTGCCAGTTAATCCTAAGCTAGACTTACCAACCGATAAATTACTTAAAGAGTTGCCCCAAACTTTCATCAAGTCATCAAGCAGGAAATCTGCCTTAATATTTTTAATGTTTGTATACTGATCATTTACATCAATACTAACCGAAGCCTGTGACTCATAAAAGTTAGCCTTTAGATCACTTTTAACTGTGCCGGTTTTATTAATGTCCGCCTTAAGGTCTATGCGAATATCTGGAATATTGACTAGCGGTAGAGCAGGAGAAGAAATCTTAGATGCTGTTATCACACTGATCACTGAGAGTTGGCCGTCACTTAGATAACGATGCAGGTCGGCCTCTCCAATTAATAAAACGTTAGCGCTTAGCTCTCCAAGACTGTCTTGTTGAAAAACAAACGAAGTATCAACCTCAAAGGCTGCAGGGCTATCTAAGCCCAATTCTTTAATGAGAAATTTTGTTACAAGAAACTCACCTTTTTCATTAGGACCAAGTTCATACTTAATCTTAGAGTTCTTCATTTTTATATTTAATCTACTCGTAATCAAAAAAGCTGGCAGGGCCATAGCTTTAGAGTTTTCGCTACTGACTTTGTTCTGGCCTTTCATGGCTGAAGCCCAATTTGAATCTTGGTTAGGTTTTTTTAACCAAAGGAACTGTGGTGCATTTACTTCCAGCTCAACAACACCACCACCTTTTAAAATTGACCAAACGGGAATTTTAAGTTTTGCATCAGAAACCGAAGCTAATGGTCGATCAGTCTGAATATTAATTTCATTGATAACGAATTCTATTGATGTACCAAACTTAAAGTCGACATCGACAACGCTAATTTTTGCTTTGGGAAAAGTTTCCTGAAGTGATTTCGTTATGAGAACTCTAACATTTTCTGGTGTTAGTGTTTTTGAAACATAAACGTAAATACCTCCAAGAATAATACCGAAGGTTAAAAAAACTGAGGCAATAATTAAAAATACTTTATTAGGCTTCAATACAATCCTTAATTTATTAATGAGAGTGGAGCAAATTTAACTTTAAACTTCTTTCGAGCTCCATCGATAAACTTGATTACGACAATCTCCTCTCCTCCAGAGCCCTCACAGTCTAGGACTTTGCCATCGCCATAGAGTCCATGGCGAATTTTGCTTCCCACGGGAAACTTCGCGACCTCTTGTGGTCTAGCAACCTGAATGACTGGTTCATCATCGTATTCTTCAAAAAACTCGTCTTCATCACTAAAGCTTTTGTTTGATCTAGGCTTTGATGAAATTTTTCCATCTGGGTTAATCCACTGAAAATAATCCTTTGGTATTTCAATTAAGAATCTACTTGGCCCATTAAATTTCAATTGACCAAAAAGCATTCTTCCGCGAGCAAAAGTTAAATAAAGTCTTTTCATTGCCCTTGTCATGGCGACATAGAAAAGTCTTCGCTCTTCTTCATCAGCTCCCGAATCATCTTCAAGGCTTCTCCAACTTGGAAAAACGTTTTCTTCACAACCTGTAACAAAAACATGTCCAAACTCTAATCCTTTTGCACCATGGACGGTCATCAAAGAGACGTCTCCTAGATTATTTGGCTCTTCTTCAGTTGTATCGAGAGTTACTGACTCTAAAAACTCAGACAAGCTACCTTGCTCGCGATCAGCTTCAAACTGAGCTATAGCATTACCTAGTTCTTGAACGTTTTCCATTCTGGCTAAACTTTCATGATCTTTAGCAGCTTTTAAAGACTCCCAGTAACCTGATTCATGAAGAGCTCGTTCATAAAGATCACTCGCTTTTGCACCTTGTGTGTTTTGGCTAATAAGCTCTTGAACGAAGGTGACAAAAGAAGTCAGAGAGGATTTTACCTTAGCGCTCATACGAATATGAGAATATTTACTAAAATCAGCTACAAGTGACTCAAGCGCTTCCCATAAACTTTGATTACTTCGAATTGCCTCATCTTCCAGTTTTCTAAGTGATGTAGCTCCGATACCTCGAACAGGGACATTGATAATTCGAGACAAGCTTAAGCTATCTTTAGGGTTAACAATAAGCTTTAAATAAGCCATCAAATCTTTAACTTCTTTTCGTTCATAGAATCTGATGCCACCAATAACACGGTAGCGAATATTAATATTTCGAAGAGCGTCTTCAATCATTCTTGATTGTGAGTTAGCACGGTAGAAAATTGCAATGTCACTAAACTTCACATTTTCTTTTCTAGATAGTCGAATAATTTCTTTAGCAATCCATTCAGCTTCTTTTTTGTCAGATTCATTTTCAATGATTTGGATCGACTCTCCAAGATCATTATCAGTCCACATTTTCTTACCCTTTCTTTGGGTATTACGCTCAATAACATGTGAAGCCGCTTCAATGATATTTTTACTTGAACGATAGTTTTGCTCAAGTCTAAGGATTTGTGCCTTGGGGAATGATTCTTCAAAATCTAAGATATTTCTAATATCGGCTCCGCGCCAAGAATAGATTGATTGATCTTCATCTCCAACCACGCATAGGTTATGATGATTACTTGCCAAGAGAGTAACAAGCTCAAACTGACAACGGTTTGTATCTTGATATTCATCTACCAGTATATAACGAAATCTATCTTGATAACGTTTGAGAACGTCTGGATACTTACTAAACAATTCAAGGACACCAGTTATCAGTCCACCAAAATCAGTAGCATTTGAACGGTGCAATTCTTCTGTATATTCAAGATAGTGTGAATAAAAAGGATCAGCTTGATCTAGATCAAGCTCGTGCTCCACCTTACCAGGCCAGTAACCGTTATGATGAAGTTGTTCAATATAATAAAGTACGTCTTTTGGGTTGAGTTCTTTAGGGCCAATTCCTTTTCTTCCCAGGACTTGTTTCATTAATGACTTGCTTTCGCTGCCGTCATAAATGGTAAAGCTTCTAGATAATCCAATGAAGTCAGCTTCTTGTCTTAGAACTCGCGCACAAAATGCGTGAAAAGTTGTTACCTGTAATGAGCCAATATCAAGACCAGTCATTGAGGAGATTCGTTCTCGCATTTCACGTGCTGCTTTATTAGAGAACGTGAGAGCTAAAATTCTAAATGGGCTGACATTTTTTTCACCCATTAAATAAGCAATTCGTGTAACCAGAGTTTTTGTTTTTCCAGATCCAGCGCCAGCTAAGACCATTACTGGACCATCAGTATGTTCAACTGCTGCTTTTTGTTGTTGATTTAATCCTTCAAGCAAACTTGTCACTCTCCTACTCCACCGTCACGGACTTGGCCAAGTTGCGAGGCTTATCGATATCTGTACCTTTAAACCTTGCCATATAATAGGCCAAGATTTGGTTAGCAACATTACAGTAAACAGCACCAAGCTCGCCAAGACCTTCGTAATTTAAAGGAAAGAAGTAATCTGAAACTCTTTTAGAGTTGGCATCATTTTCTGGTCCAATAACAACGATAATACCCTTTCTCGCTTTAATCTCTTCTACGTTTGAAATGGTTTTATCAAGAAGCTCAGGTGCAACTAAAGCAATATTCACCATCTCTTCATCGATCAAAGCAATAGGTCCATGCTTTAACTCTCCTGAGGCGTAACCCTCAGCGTGTACATAAGCTATTTCTTTTAATTTTAGGGCACCTTCCAGAGCAACTGGAAATAATGATCCTCTACCTGTGTAAAAGAAACCCTTATAGTTATGAATTGACTCGGCAATAGACTTTAAATCCTCTGCACGTGAAAGTAATTCATCAATTCTCGTTGCTAGTAAATTGAACTTATCTTTTAACTTCTTTTTTTCTACGCCATCACCAAGTGCATGGGATAGAAGTCTTCCGGTTAGAGCTTGTTGTGTAAATGCTTTTGTTGAAGCGACACCAATTTCAATCCCTGCACGAATTAACAGGTTATGGTCACAGTCTCTGTAAAGAGTAGATCCTTCAACATTAACAATCGACAATGTTTTAATTCCACTTTGTTTACATAGGTTTTGTGCAGCTAAAGTGTCAGCTGTTTCACCTGATTGACTAACGAAAAGACCTATATCGTCTTTCAAGATGAGAGGATTTCTGTAGCGAAACTCGCTGGCAAGATCAACCTGGCAAGGAATTCTGTTAAAGTTCTCAATATAGTCTTTTATGACTAAGCCTGCATAATTTGCAGTTCCACAAGCATTAACCAAGAATCTGCCTGGCTTTAGGTTTGAGATATTAGCCAGTGTCTCTTGTCCTTCGCCGTCAAAGTAGTATTTTGTTAACGCTCTTATTAAACCTGGCTGCTCATAGATTTCC
>CAXBMT010000171.1:0-5675 GCA_963976925.1 uncultured Bdellovibrionales bacterium | reverse complement strand
AAGCTATCATGGCTTCTGGTAACACCAGTAACTCTGGCACCAGTTCCCTGAATTAATCCACCTTTATCGATTGGAATATTGGTTGTTTGTGTGACTTTTTGGCGCGAGTATCCCTCAGTATTGACGTTTGCAATATTGTGCGAGGTCGTCTCCAAAGATTTTTTGGAGGCGGCTAGACCTGTGTTACCGATATTTAATAAATCGGGCAAACTCGCGTTCCTTTACGCTTAAGCGCTCTTACCTGGGGCCGAAGCTCCCTTGGAGTTATATGTCGAATAACTCTTCTTACCCATGGCATCTTCACGAATTTCACGAAGAGACATAAGGGCTTTATTAATAAATAATTGGTTCTTTTTATTTTGTGTTTGAATCTTTTCAATAATATCAATCAAAAGAGCATTAAAACGTCTTAAGTGATGTTGATCTTTGGTCGATTCAAACTCTTTCATCGTAACGATGAGATCAGACACGCTTTGAATCTCTGCTGATCCATTCTTTTTTAAGTCAGCATTTAAATTCTTGATTGCTTCTTTTCTTTCTTTATCTAGAGTTGCGATAAATGAAATAAGCTTGTTTTTTTCTTCCACTTTTTCTTCAAGCTCTTCTATCTGACTTCCAAGAAGGAGAGAGTACTCATCAAAAGTTATTTCTAATAACTGCTGATGTGACTCACATAGCTTTTTCCAAAGGTCAGTTACACGAAAATAATGTACTGAGTATACTTGGTCCATCCTAGACTCCGTTACTACTTAAATTACTTCGACTAAAATTCCGCTGCCAACATCTTGTCAGCTAGCGCATCGTAATCGACTTTATATGTTCCCGCCTGTATTTGAGCCTTCAGACTTGCAATCTTGTCTGAATTATCAATGTCGGGAGCGGCATCAACCGCTTTTTTAATCATAGAAAAATCTCTAACAGCATCATTGATATCAACTTTTGCATCATTCTTAGTTGTATCCTTGAGCTCTTGTGCACGATAGGCATCGTTACGCTTGAGAGCGGTAGACCTATTGGCTTTACTTGCTCTGTCTGCAGCAGTTTTGCTATTAGGGAAAAAACTAGAACGATTGGTTTCGATGCTACTCATCTGAGCCTCCGTTGCCGACTTTGTCGGTAACAATATTCTTGGTCGGTTGACCTATAGTCGGCGCTTGTTTTTTAATCGCCGGTTTAGAATTCAAAAATCTTTGGTAAGCAAACTGGTTTCTCATTCTTTCAGGGTAAATTTGATCAAGAATTGTTTTCTGTAAACCAAGCTCACTATTTTTTGCCATCATCTCAGCTCTTTCTTCACGCATAACTGAGTTGTAGTAGTCACTAGCAGAGTTGCCATCTTCAGCACGATCAATACTGTTATCCATTTGCTCAAGCATGTACTCGGCAAATTGTTTCTCCATGCCCTCGGCAACATTTTTGTAAGGTTCTGGGATGAAATGCCGATCCTTAAGTTGTGAGCGATCAGCGCGCTTAGCAACTTCTTTCAAAGGTAGAGCAGAATTTAGATCAGAAATTTTGGCCATGTTCTCCTCTTCCTTAAGTTGATCAGCCATTCAGGTCGTTGGGGCATATCATCCTGAAACCCCCATCATTAATCATTCTAGCACGTTTTAGGTGTCCGAATCCAGACACCAGTTTGGCACCAGGCAAAACTTGCAGCTAGATGAGTTCAATCTCACCGATTAGAGCTCCATTTTGCTTAAGTGCTTGAAAAATCGATATCAAATCATCAGGGCTAGCCCCGTAGGAATTCAAACTCTTGACCAAATCGTTCAAGGTTGTCTGCTTGTCCATATAGTAAATTGATTGACCCTCACCCTTACCGGCTTTTTGATTCTCACCGATTTGAATGGTTAGATTGCCGTGACTAATAGCAACTGACTTTAGGACTACCTCTCCGCCCGCAACAATTGTTCCTGATCTTTCGTTAATAACGATACGAGCCTTTTGATCAGATACAACTTTGAAGTTTTCAATAATCGCTAAAAGTTCGACGATTTTTCTTTGATAATTTACTGGAACAACCAAATCAACGGTTGTTGAATCCTTGGCAGAGGCATACTTGCCACCAAGCTCTTGGTTAATTGTTCTTTCGATTCGTGCTGCAGTTGTAAAGTCTGAACGATTTAAACTTAATCGAATTGAATCTTTTTTATCAAAATCAAGCTCGATTTCTCTTTCAACAATTCCACCGGAAGGAATTGTTCCTGTCGTTGCGAACTTAGCTCCATTTTTAAGGCCACCAATTGAAAGGGCGCCGCTAGCAATAGCATAAACATTGCCGTCACCCGCTTTAAGTGGAGTGACAAGTAACGTACCACCTGCGAGTGAAGAGGCATCACCAACCGAAGAAACGGTGATATCAAGATTTTGCCCAACACGTGCAAAAGCTGGAAGTTTACCTGTCACAATAACGCTTGCAACATTCTTTGAAGCAATCTCTCTTTTAGGATTTAGACCTAACTTTTCAAACATTCTTCTAAGTGCCGTATCGGTAATTTCTCCGCCACCGTCACCTGTACCATTTAGGCCAATAACAATACCGTAACCAATGATGGGATTATCACGAACACCCTTAACGGTTACAAGGTCTTTAAGACGTGAAGACTCTGCTGCGATTACAGGTAAAGTCAAAAGCGAGCATAAAAAGAGAGTTGTAAAAAACTTCATGAATTACCTCAAAACCGTAATGGTCTGTTCAAGAATACTGTCTGAATTAACTGTGTTGTTATCATTGAGATCACGTTTTGGAATAAGGGCTTGGATCTCGATTAAACGTTTACGATTTTTATAAAGAACATCTTTACGACCTCTTAAAAGCAAGTGCTGATCATCAATTTGTTCGATCACAACACTAGAAATTCTATCGTAAACTCTGTTCGTGCCGGTCACGCCTTCATCAAAATTATCATCTCCTGCACTCTTTTGTGAGGCTTGAGCAGTTTTAACTTCGTCAGTTTTTGCGGCATCAGGATTAGCTTTATCATTGGGATTCTTAGGACCTTGAGCAGCTAATGGCTCTGGGAAAGCTCGCTTTAGCTCAAGGGTAATTTCATTTTTAAGTTTGTTATATACATTGATAAGAACGATGTCGCCGTTAGACACATTAGTATTATTAGTGAAGAGATTATTGGTTTTCCCATCATTGGTTGACCATAGACTTCCAGAAGCTCCATTGTCACGAAGATCATCGGCACGCACACGACGCTTACCAGCTACTTCAGTCATATATTGTCTTTGAACAGATGGCATAACTTCAGGTTGTTGGTTAGAAGATAGTCCCTGTCTAGAAGTCAAAGCACTTGTTGGCGGCCTAGAATTTGACTTAAACTGCGGATTTCCACGATAAAGATCAAAGTTACCCTTTGATGGTGCTGCTGGTGGTGAGTAACCGTCTGCTCTATCGAAGTCGCTATACATTTGGTTAACCATGCCAGCACAAGACTGCAGTAAAAGGCATAGAAAAATATTTATAATAACTTTATTCATAGATCCACCACAACACTGTTGTTATCAATAACTTTTCCCCAAAAGATTTTTGAGGTTTTAGTATTTTTAAGTTTTATCGTCTGATCAAAAACGCCATAACTTAATGGCTGGGCAAAGCCATTAATTGTAATAGGACCGTCCTTAATAAGAACTTTTGCTTGTGTTCCTGGACGCACTAGTTGAAGAGGAGAGATATGATCTCTTTGTACAGTTTCACCTGAGTTTAAAGTCTTTGATAACTTATAAAACTGAATTGGAGTTGAAGGAGAAACAATGTTTTGTGGATTCGAAGAAATAATTGTTTTAGTAGCTAAAGTTGAAGGATCAATGGCCTTAAACTTGGCGATTTGAGTTGTCTGCGAGACAAGTGCTTTCACTGCCACACCAATTTCAGCCTTAATCCATTCGGTATTTAGATACTGCCCAAGTGAATCACGATTAGATATCTTAATATTGTGATGTCCAGCTCCAGGACATGATCGACATTCAACTTCAATGCGCTGATCCTGCTTAATTCCCATGATTGATGAGCGTGTGAATTTTGACGCCTTAATTACGGATCCCTCTTTGGGAAGAAGTGACTTATTCTCAAGTACATCTTGCAGTGTTGTGAACTCAATTGAATTTGGTGTGAACTGAACTTTGGGAAAAAGCTTTGAGAGAAGCTTTGTTTTAACAACACCACGAGCATTTCTGGAAAAATTAACAAAACTAGCGTTAGTTTCACTACTACAATCAGACTTCTTTATAAGCTGAGAGAAATCACCGTCATGCGAAAGTATTAAAACTTTGCTATGCGTTTCAATAAGACACTCACTAGCAAATACTGTTGAAGTAAATAATAAAACTAAAAGACTTAGTAGCTGCACTAATACCTCAGCGTATGTTGTTAACTGTTTGTAGCATTTGGTCAGCTACACCCATAACTTTAGAGTTCATTTCATAGGCTCTTTGAGCACGAATAAGATCTGTCATTTCAGTCATAATGCTGACGTTGCTAGCCTCAAGCGCTCCTTGCATGATAACTCCTGCATTACTCTCACCGGCGACCTGTTGAACTGGTTGACCTGAACTTTGTGATTGACCGTAAAGATTCGCACCCATCGACTTTAATCCCACCGGATTAATGAAAGTAAACACGGGGATTTGACCGACGTTAACTGGCTCGACTTGATTTTGAATAAAGGCTTCAACCACACCAGACTCAGAGATTGTGAGTGAAACGGTCGATGGTGGAAGTGTAATTCCAGGCACAACCTTGTAACCATTTTTACTGACTAATGTTCCTTGATTATCAACGTTGAAAGCACCATCTCTTGTGTAGCGAATCTGTCCATTGGGTAGTTCAATGCCAAAGAATCCATCTCCATTAACCATGAGGTCATATGGATTTTGTGTCATTTGTGGATCACCTTGAGAAAGTTCTTTTCTGACAGCAACAATTCTTGAACCACTACCAACCTGAAGTCCTACGTTGTACTTGCTGTCATCGTTCGAGCGAGCACCTGCCTCAATAATTGTTTCATAAAGAAGATCTTCTGATTCAGCTCTTTGCTTCTTGTAACCAACAGTATTAACGTTGGCTATGTTATGGGAAATGGTATTAACGTGAACTTCCTGTGCCGCCATACCTGAGGCAGCAGTATTAAGCGCCTTTAGCATTGACCATGCTGGAGTCGCTAAAAAGAGAAATACAGATAAAGTTACAAATAATTTAGTTACTTTCATTAAAACTTCCCAATTTCGTTAACGCCTCTTGATGACATATCGTCATAGGCCTTGATTGCTTTTTGAATACTTTCGAAGTGTCTGTGCGCCTTAATGAGTTCTGACATCTCAGCAACAGTATTGACGTTAGATTGCTCAACAAAACCTTGGTTTACAGACGTTTTAGTTGACTCTGTAAGCCTATTTTGTGGATGTGGATTGATATAAAGAGAGTGACCTTCTTTTCGTAATGCATGAAGATCCTTGAACTCCACAACTGATAGATCAGAAATAGGGTTTCCATCGACAAATATCTGCCCACCAAGATTAATTGAAAGGTTTTTTGCACCAGTCATTGGTACTTGAATAAAGCGCTCTTCAGCACTTGCTGGCTCTGTGCCTTGTGCTTTCGAAAGTATTTTATGGCCTTGATCAGTTACAAGATATCCCTGAGGATCAAGCCCTAGTGTGCCTCTTCT
>CAXBMT010000170.1:0-5714 GCA_963976925.1 uncultured Bdellovibrionales bacterium | reverse complement strand
GTTTGTTCTTTGATGGTACCACCACCACGCTCAACACTGCCGCCAGAACCATGAAAGAAGACTGGTACAAGTGAGTTTTTCTTAAGTCTCTGATCAATTGAAACGAGAGCTCTTCTGATCATCCAGCGGCTAGGAAAAACGCCTGATTCCTTTGAGGAATCAGAGTAACCAACCATTGTTTCAAAGCGAGAGCTCCACGTTTTTTGATGGTGCTTAATAACCGTTGGATGCATTGTGAAATATTCATCAAGAATTGTTGTTGCATTTGTTAAAGCTTTGGCATTTTCAAAAAGAGGCACGACAGGAATAGCATATTTACCAATCATTTTTTTACAAAGAACAAAGCCAGCACTTAAATCTTCTGAGGTTTCAACCATTGATAGAACAAATCCTCTTATATACCACTTTGGATCATGTCCCATTGAGACTTTCTTTAACGTCGATAGCATTTTAGATATTGGTGCTTGGATGTCATCCAATGCTTCGTGCACAAGTTCGCTATCCTCTCGGATCTCTAACGGCAGAACAAGGGCAGGATAAAGCCACACCAAGCTAGTGATATCATCAAGCTCAGGCGAATGTGTTCCAACGGCTTTTTTATAGTCTTTCACAAGTTTTTTTAAGGATTTAAGAAATGACATAACTCTTATGCCATCTTTATCTTTAATAAATGCTAGCTTTTTTAAGTTACGCTCGAAATCAGTATAAATTGATGTACTTTTATTGATTAATTTTAAATTCTTTTTTGAATCATTCGCTTTTTCTGAAATAAACTCAATGATAGCAATTCTTGAAATTTGCAATGAGCGAATCATAGTCTTGTCGTTAACTCCAGGATGACCGTCTTTGTCACCGCCAACCCAAGATCTAAAGTGAACAACAAGATCACGTTTTTTTAAATTAATTTGCTCTTGTAAGATATCTTTCTTTAAAACAGTTCCAAAAATATGCTTAGCTTCGTCTTCTACTGTTGGCTTTACATTTTTACCCATTGGGACTTTCAAAATAAGCTTTAATAAGTGAAAAATCTCTGCCGAACAATCGTGACCGTCTTTTAAATGCCTCTGTAAGAGATTTTGGATTGTTAAAAATAACTCAAGCGCTGCCTCTCCACGAGCTTCAGTTGGATGCGCTGTAAAAACAAAAATAATTGCATGGGGTCTAGACTTAATTTCGACTTGTTCTCTGGTTTCAAGTCGACTTACACGATATGCAGTTTCACAACGATTGATTAGCTCCAACATCACTCCATAAGAGTGAGCGATTTTGTATAATTTCTGAGTGCTTAACCTTAATAAAGCGCTATTCTTTCTCAAGCTTTGATGAACCGAAGCAGAGTCTCTACCTCTATTGAGCTTCATTTTTTTTCGTAAGCTTTCGACTTGAGAGAAAATGTCTTTGCCATATTCATCACTGATAGCTTTGCCAAGAATATCTACAGCCCAATACACTAAATGTTGCAGCTCGCTAGAGATACTATTGTTCGTCATTTTAACTCCTTAAGTGAGCCTATTATAAGTCAGCTGAAGCATTCTTACACTCAATCGCGCTGCACAACTAAAAAATAATTAATATTAGATAAAGTATAATGATCAGGTTTTCATTCTGGTCTTCACCTTATGGGATTGTTATGATGGCGCTTTATCGTCTATTTTAGACTGAACTTTGTAAGACCAAGGAAATTTTATGAAGATTGCTAAGAATGCTGTCGTTACGATGAACTATACACTTAAAGATGACAAAGGCACCGTCATTGACTCGTCTAGTGAAAATGGGCCACTAAGCTTTATTCAAGGCATTGGTAACATTATCACTGGTCTTGAAGCTAAGATGGAAGGTAAAGCCAAGGGTGATAAGTTTGATTGTACAATTCTTCCAGCTGATGGGTACGGCGAAGCCGATCCTAACCTCATTCAGAAAGTTGAGCGTTCACAGTTTGGTGAAGGTGACACACTTGAAGTAGGTATGATGTTTGAAGTTGGTAACGATGAACAAACTTTTATCGCTAGAGTAATTGAACTTGATGATCAAAACGTAACTTTAGATGCTAATCACCCAATGGCTGGTCAAACTCTAAACTTTGACGTTGAAATTCTCAATGTTAGAGAAGCAGAAGCGAATGAGCTTGCTCATGGACATGCTCACGGTGAAGGTGGACACCAACACTAAGATTGCTATATTTTTTCTTATCAAAGCCCGCAAACGCGGGCTTTTTTTATCGAGAACTAGATGGAAAATAAAAATCAAATGCTTAAACTCTTTACCTATGCACGACCTTATAGACTAAGAATTTATAAAGCATCATTTTTTTCAGTTCTCAACAAAATTTTTGATTTAGCCCCTCCACTTCTTATTGGTCTTGCAGTTGATATTGTCGTTAAAGGCGAAGAGTCTTGGGTCGGTCAATACTTCTCGATGACAGATAAGTTTCAACAACTCATTGTTGTTGCTGTTGCGACTGTTGCCATTTGGATGAGTGAGTCACTATTTGAATACCTATTTTCAATAGAGTGGAGAAAACTAGCTCAAGATTTACAGCATAGCTTACGAATGGACTGCTATCGCAAAGTACAGCATCTTGATGTTGCATATTTTGAAGATCAGTCTAGCGGTAATCTCATTTCAATTCTTAATGATGATATCAATCAGCTTGAACGCTTTCTTGATGGCGGAATAAATGAAATCCTTCAAATAATAACGACTGTTACTATTATCGGAGCGATTTATTTTATCAAAGATCCATTTTTAGCAGTTTTAAGTTTTGCTACGATGCCGCTAATTATCTGGGGCTCTGTTTGGTTTCAAAATTTCCTAGCTCCTAGATATAAATTTGTTAGAGATAAAGTAGGTCTTTTAAGCGGAGAACTAAGTAATAACCTTCAAGGTATGTCGACGATAAAAAGCTTTGCTAGAGAAAATGAAGACTATGATAAAATCTCTAAGCTTTCTTTGAATTATGTACATGCCAATGAAAGCGCTATTGTTGTAAGCGCACTATTCACTCCGCTTATTAGAATGCTTGTCATGGTTGGGTTCTTAATGACGATGCTCATTGGTGGAAAACTAGCACTTGAAGGTAAAATCGAAGTGGGAACATACTCTGTTCTTGTTTTTTTGATTCAAAGACTTCTATGGCCTTTAACTCGTCTAGGTCAGACCCTAGACTTATTTCAAAGAGCTTCCGCTTCAGCAGCTAGAGCATTTAAGCTTCTTGAAACACCAACAACAATTAAAGACGGTGATCATAAGTCTGATCCCTCTAGAGTTCTTGGCAGACTTGTTTTTGATAATATCAGTTTTTCCTATAATGATGGATCGCAAGTTTTAAAGAATGTACAACTCGATATATCTCCAGGAGAAAGTCTTGGATTAGTTGGTGGAACAGGCTCCGGAAAGTCGACACTGATCAAACTGCTTCAACGTTTTTATGACCCAACGGATGGTGCTGTGACTCTCGATGGTAGAAATATCAAAGAGTACAACTTATCGATGCTTAGAAACTCTATTGCCGTTGTTTCTCAAGATGTTTATCTCTTTTATGGAACGATTAAAGAAAATATTCGTTTTGCATGCCCTGAAGCGACCGATGAACTTATTGAAAAGGCATGTCAGCAAGCCTGTGTAGATGAGTTCATCAAGAACTTTCCTGATGGGTACGACACTATCGTAGGAGAAAGAGGACACAAGTTATCGGGCGGTCAAAAACAAAGAATCTCAATTGCCAGAGCGTTAATTACAAATGCTCCAATTATTATTCTTGATGAAGCGACATCAGCTGTTGATAACGTAACTGAAGCTAAACTTCAAAAACAACTCGAAGTACTACTTAAAGATAAAACTACAATTATTATAGCTCACAGACTTTCAACAGTTATACATTGTGATCGAATTGTTGTTTTAGAAAACGGATCAATTTCTGAGTCAGGAACGCATCAAGAATTAATTCATACTCAAGGTCTCTATTATGAGCTCTGGAATGTACAAACTGGGGCGCCAGAGTTTTTAAATTAGTTTAGATTTTCATAAGTAGCTAAAGTTAAGACTTTTTCGGCCATAATTTTTAGTGCGATGTTAATTTTATGATATTCCAGTCCAAGGCTTGGGTCTAAAAGACGTATACGAGTACTCCACTTTTCCATAATTGGAGCATCGCCAGGGTTATTTGAAACACGTCCAAAATCATTGGGATATTTTTCTTTTAGTTTTCTACAAACAGATAAAGATATACTTTCATCTTTATTTTTAAAGCCTGCTACTGCAAACATCCGACAAATTGATGGTCTATAGTTATAGTTTTTACAAGTTCCTTTAGCGCCATCTGCAGAAGTCTTTTGATATGAAACGCAGTACGTATGCTGATCTAGACTTGCTAAGAAATCAGCATCCAATTGACCTTTATCAAGTAATGATAGCGCCATTGGTAGCATCTCTAGTGGAGTTGCTTCAATGTCTGGATTAAAACAACAATCGCCACAACCAGAGGGACATTTAAGAGCTGATTGATCTTGATAGCTCGAGAAAACTTGCGACATTTGATTATATTCTTGACGAATTTTAACGGCTAAAAGCTCAAATTCATTAAGTTTTGGCATCATCCCTCCACATAAATGACTCTCTTTTTTATAAATAACTCAGATAGAGAAAAGCAAGCCCCCTTAGGTAGAAATATTTTCAATAGTCGTTTTTCTGTTACAATTAGAGTCGGAGATTATCCATGCAAATGTGGACTTGTTTTGACATTGATTTCATCAGAGCTAGCCTTGAAGAAATTCAGGATGAAAATGCTGAACTTACAATCTGGCAAAGTAGTGGCGGAAAAGATCGAGAAAAGCTTAAAGCTAAGATGAAACTTGTCGACAAAACTGAAGTAACGATTGAACTAAATCCCGGAGAGACAACTCAGTTTAGTGCAACAGATCCACTTTATATTCATTCAAATTACAAAGATGTTATTTTCAAACGTGACCATTTCAAAAAAAATGGACGTCTAATTAGCTTCAAGTTTCCAACTGAAATTAAAATGAAAGAGAAGCGTAAAATTTTACGCTACCCATATCGCTATCAAGACTCAAAAGTCGTTGCATTTTATACTCCACATCCCACAGACCCATTACAACCCGATATAAAGATGTCGAGTATTCTCATCGATATTTCAACAGAAGGTATTAGCTTTGTTCTAACGGATAGAGAGCTTAGAACAATACCTGTTGGAACCGATATTTATATCACACGATTAACAGATCAAATTCTTCCGAATGCTCACCTTGCTAAGATTCTTTATATATCTCCCTATCGTGTGAATAAAAAAGGATTGGAATACAATAGCTCAGGAATGATTAAAATCGGTGCAAAGTTTATTGAGCCACTAGAGTCTATAAGCTATAAATCAATCATCTCACTCGTTACGAAAAAACAGACTCGTATCAAAGGTCTTGAAGCTGATGGTTTTACAGGGCTCGACTACGAAGACCAGGAACGAGCACTTAGAAAGATCGCTGAAGACAACTTTATTCTTTCAAATAAGATAAGAGATGGTATTGAGCAGCTCGATCGGCTGAGATACCTTACCACTTCAATGAAGCAACAGTTTTTGATGGATGTAAATAAAGATCTCTTTGCTGTTGCCTTAAGACTTTCTTCAAAAGAGTTAATCTATGACCTTCTTATCGATGTAACAGATCGTATGAGAGAAGAATTTCTCTTTAAGCTAAACC
>CAXBMT010000169.1:0-5726 GCA_963976925.1 uncultured Bdellovibrionales bacterium | reverse complement strand
TAAGTGCTGGAGCTGGTTCAGGTAAAACCTTTGTTCTAGTTGAACATATTAGTTATCTGATCTCTAACTTTTATCAAAACAACCAGTCCATTTCCAAAGACGAGTTTGAAAAAGAGCTCAAAAAATACTTATCTAATATTGTCCTTATGACGTTTACCAAGAAAGCGGCAGGAGAGTTGGCCATAAGACTTAAGAGAAAAATGGCTGATCTAGTAGCAAAGTCAGTTACTGAAGAACAAGAGTGGCTGTGGAAAACATCTACTATTTGCCTCGACAGTATGACTGTAGGAACAATTGATGGATTTTGTTATAAACTAATCGCTCAGGGATTCTTCCCCGGACTACCTCAAGAATTAGAGATTGTTTCAGAGCTTGAAGCTCAAAAAAAGATACTACTTTTATTTAATGAATGGGTTGTTAATTCTTTTGGTACAGAACTGAAAGACCTTAACTCAATTGATTCCTTCTTTATTAACCACAAAGAAGAATTTGTTAAATCTTTCGTAAAGATATTTTCATCACCTGAGCTAAGAATGCTTTGGAAGGAGATGAATGTTGATACTATGCTGGAGTATGATTGGAATGAGTTCATGCAGGTTGTGTTCGGCGAAGATCAACCTATCCTATTGAGTAAAAATATTCCTGAACTTCCAGAAAAAGCAAAAGGAGCCTGGGTAGATAAGTACCACAAAATGAAAGAATATTTTGAGTCCATCGATAAGTGGGATCTAACCACCCTTATCAAACTCGATTATTTTTTTAAAAGTAATAAATCAATCACTTCAGGTCCAAAGTCTGATAGTGATATGAAAACGTTTTTCTCCTTGGCTAAATCAGTAAAAGACAATCTAGAAAAAATTGGGCCTGAGTTAGAAGCTTATGAAGCTGATGGACGTACTGTTCTTAGGCCACAAATAAGTCGAATGCTGGAAATATTTAATTGGATAGAAAATCGTTATTCGCAAATACCTGGTTTTACTTTCTCTGATCTTGAGTACTATGTACGAGATGGATTAAGAAATGAAGAGGCAAAGCTTAATATTTTTAATCGCTATCAATATTTAATCGTTGATGAATTTCAAGATACCTCAAGAATTCAATTTGAAATTATTGAGGCAATTATTAATAAGGACTTCAGACGCTTGTTCTGCGTGGGAGATGAAAAGCAGGCAATTTACGGATTTAAAGGTGGAGAGCTCCAAGTTTTTAAAGACTGTAAAAGCCAAATGCCAAAATCGCTAACCCTTTCCAATAATTATCGCTCACTCGGCAATATCATAAACTTTAATAATGTACTCTTTAAGGATCTATTCGCAAAAGGAATTGAGTATACAGGTCATGATCAATTTCCTGTCGACTTTGATTCTCAACTTTGTCCTATTGATTCAAAGATAGGTACCGGTTTAATTCAAAAAAATAACATCGAGATTCAAGTTGAAGGAAAGAAGAAAGTTGGCGAAGGTGATTTTGTTGAAGAGGAAACAGCACAGATTCTGAATCTTGTTGATCGATGCATAAAAGACAAACCTGAAGAACAGATATGCATTCTTTATAAAGGCCTTAAGCCATCAACGGGCTTAATAACGGGGCTGATATCTAAAAAAATTGGACTTAGGGCACAGGTGAAAGTTCCCTACCCGGAAGACCCAGTGATTGCGATATTTTCCGCACTTATTGAAGGATTACTTTTATCCACTCAAGAGAAGGTTAGTCTTGAGGCTACGCCTACTAAATTTTATATTTCTCATTTGCTGAAATACCTTCATGTTGAATCTGATCTTACAGACCATCATTTAATTATGTTTGCAGAAAATATTTCTGCCATAGGGATTATTCCGTCGTTTGGAAGTTTTCTGTATGAGCTTGGTGTTTCAAATTCGAATCACCCAGGAAATATGGCCGAAATTGAGAGAATTTGTTCTATCGCTAGTAACGACCCTGAAGAGATTCTTCTTTTACTATCTCAACTTAAGAGCAAAAAGTATTCTATTGAATTTCAATCTCCAGGTACTGGTGATGTCGTTATTATGACTGCTCATGCCTCGAAGGGACTTCAGTTTCCTCATGTAATTTTAGGCGGTATTCATAATAATGGACGTCGTATATCTGATAGCGACCTTGTTGGAAAGTTTCCCGGCTCTCTGAGATGGAGATCGACCCTTGAGCAAAAAAAGAAGTACCGCTCTCCACAAATGATTATTGAAGAAAAGATAAGTATCTTAAAAGATTTTGCTGAATCTAAACGGCTGTTTTATGTTGCTTGTACTCGTGCTGAATCAAGAATAAGCTGGGTTGATATAAAAGATAGTAATGGTAATGATTGCGTTTATAGCAAAAATAGCTGGGTCCATGGTCTTAGAACTTTCGAGCATAATACTGAAAATATAACGAATAATAATGATCTCTTTGATCATATTAAGACAAATATAAATTTCATTAGTACTGACTCCATAGACCAAACGGCAATCTTCTCTAAGTCTATTTTACCGACATTTCATATTGATCCTTTAGGTGCGACCTCTTATGAAAATACAGCTGATTCATCTCTTGTTTGCTTTCCTGAACTCTCGGTTACAAAACTTGCAACGATTTCACAGTGCACACGAAAATTTTATTTAAAACATATTTGTAAAATTGATGAAGATATCGATCTAGACTACAAATCATTTCTAGAGCCCACAGAAGATAGTGATGAAGAGCTGAAAGTTTCTCCATTAAAGTCTTCCGCCGAACGTGGAACACTTGTCCATGAAGCTATTGCCCATGGAGTTACGCATAATGGTTTATTATCCCTCGCCCATAAAAAAGAACTAGATAATAGATCTCTCGCTGCAGTCGAATGGGCTGTAAAAGAAGTTCTTCAAAATTATTCAGAATTCAAAGTAGTTTCAGAAACTCTTCTTAAATTTGATTTCTTTGGTCAAATGATTAGTGGTACTCCAGATTTAGTTCTCATGCCTAAAAATACAAACTCATCTGAGTTTAAGGTCATTGATTTTAAAACTGGTCAGCCAAACCCGACAAAAGAAACCCCCTATTGGTTTCAATTAAAAGCTTATGCTCACGCCATCCAGGTGACCCATCCACATTTGTCTTTAAAGAAAGTAAGCTTAGAGTTGTGGTTTGTAGATAATGCCGAAATAAAAGTTGAGAGTTTTAGTCTTAGTGAAATCGATCAATATCTTTCTGATCAATGGTCAAAATTATCTCGACCATTTGCTATGAATAGCGAGCACTGCAATAAATGTTCTTTTGGAAAATTCTGCCACCCAGACATAGGTACAGTTGCACCTATTTAGTCGCGTGTTAAAATTAACTCTGTGATTTAAAAGGTTTAGTTGCGAGCATGACGCTCGTGGACGTTCCTTCCATCGACTGAGCAGGATGCGTGTCATGGCCAAATTTATTCTGAACTTTACTTTATTTCTCTCTCTCTCTCTTGCGAGTTTAATGCCTTTTGCATTAAAAGCCGCTGAAGGAGATACCTATAACTTCTCCTGGCTAGATCCAGATAAAGAGGTTTATGTCCTTCAAAATAGAAAGTATAGAAAGAATGGAAAGATCTACGCCAACGTCGGAGCAGGATTAACAACAAGCGGTGCCTTTGTTAGTTCTAAAAACCTTCAAGGACGAATTGGATACTTCTTTAAAGAAGAATATGGTTTTGAGTTTTTATATTCTTCAAATTCTGGTGAAGAGAACGAAACTGCAAAGTCAGTGAGAAATGAAGGTAGTAGTGGCTCAGTGCCATTTAGAAGAATTGTCGATAACTATTACGGCGCTATGTTTATGTGGTCTCCGTTCTACTCAAAAATTAATACATTTAACACTGTCGTTTACGTTGATTGGTTGTTTGGACTTGGTTACGCCAATCTTACTGAAACAAATAACAGAGATGAATTCATCAATGGAGCAACAAGTGCTGTCCCAACACAAGAGTCACATGGTGGCTTAATGTGGCAAGCTGCAATGAAGTTCTATATCAATGAAAGTTTTGACATAAGAGTTAACCTCGCAACGGTTCACTATAAAGCACAGAAAGCTTCTGTAAGTTCAACAGAAGAGGCATGGAATACAAACTATGATTTGGCATTGTCGCTAGGTTATAGCTTTTAGGAGTTGGCAATGAGTTTTAAAACAGCCTGCCTAATGCTACTTGTCTCATTTGCATTTGAGGCTAAAGGCAATATGCAATCTGCCTGGGATGCACTCGTAAAGGCTCGAGGTAGTACAAATTCGTATCCATATATCGTTCAGCAGATGGTTGATAACGGTTTATACTTTGCTGCTATTCCTTATATTAAGGAATACCTAGCTACTCAAAAAAGAGTTCAAGACAATAAAATCGATGATGTCATTGATGAGGTTGTAACAAGAGTGGGAGTTAGGCAGTTTGAAATTATGCCTGAAAGCTTTCTTAAAAAATCGAACGCTCCAACTCTTAGGTATATTGTTGCAAAGAAAGCATTTAGAAAAGGCAAGTATCGCCAAGTTCTAGAGGTTCTTGGAGCAAAGATTAATGATACTCACTCCGTTAAGCCGTATGCACTTCATCTTGAGGCTGCAAGTTACGCCCTTTTAGGACAAAACTCAAAAGCTGTCGATAGCTATAAAGAGTGTGTCGAAAACTCTAACTCTCAAGCTGGTCGAACAAAAGAAGTTAATCGTCTTAGACAGTTAGAAATTAATAAAGATAACTGTACTGTAGGAGTCGCCAGAGCATATTTCGCAGACAAAAAATTTGAAGCTGCAAACTTAGCGTACTTGGATCTAGATAAAAGATCTCACGTTTGGCCTGAAATTTTATTCGAAGAAGCCTGGAATAGCTTCTACATGGGTGATTACAACAGAACTCTGGGTAAGCTTGTAACATATAGAGCACCTATTTTAAGCTTTGCTTTTAACCCCGAAATTGAAATCTTAAAGACGTTAACTTATATGGAGCTATGTCTTTGGAACGATGCTAATAAAACTGTAGAAGATTTTTATAATACTTATGAAAAAGATACTTCTGCCATCGTTAGAACATTAAGAAGCTATAGGAAAGACTACAAAAAATTCTATATGCTTGCAAAATCTTCACTTGATGGACAATCTAGTGGTAACAAGCTTCTTGATAAACTTCTGGCCGGTCTTTCAAGAGATCCAGCTTATCGAGAACTATATGATTCCTTTCAAGATGGAAGAGTCGAACTCGAAGCCGTCAATCGTCTAAGCAACCAAAGTCAAAAACGAGTTTTAATTGATAATCTCAAAGACTCAATGACGGCTCAGAGAAATCTTATTGGTGCCTATGTTAGAACGAATCTATTCAATAAAATTCGTGCAATTAAAAAAGCCTTCGAGGGGATGAGTTATGTTCGTCTCGAAAACCTATCAAGGCGAAAGGATGAGCTTTACGGTACAAATTCCTCTGGAGGAACAAGAAATAGAGGAGATATTGCATACTTAAAAAGGAACGAGAAGCAGTACTTTTGGACATTTAATGGCGAGTTTTGGGCAGATGAACTTGGTGACTACGTATTTGCATTACGGTCGGAGTGTCGTCAATGAAATTGCTTAAGCAAATGTTTAAAATATTCCTAACTTGCTTTGTTCTTTTAGCCAATAGTGCTTATTCCCAAGATACTGAATCTAGACGTAACGAGCTTGTTCAAATTATCGACTTAGAGCTTAAAGAGATCACTAGGCTCAATAGAACAACAGGCAATAGTAAGCCAGAGCTT
>CAXBMT010000168.1:0-5781 GCA_963976925.1 uncultured Bdellovibrionales bacterium | reverse complement strand
TTTGAGAGAACTGTTCCAAGCGCTGTTGAAAAAGGTACAACTCGCGTTCCTTGATAAACAAGATTCTTTTCCCAAAGTTGTTTGAAAACCCACCACACAGATTCCATGAACGTAACGTCCATCGTCTTATAATCATTTTCAAAATCAACCCAACGACCAATACGTGTAACCGTTTTTTCCCACTCGTTAACATAGCGATCAACGATTGAGCGGCATTCATCGTTGTAGCCTTTAACGCCGAGTTTTTTGACGGCGTCTTGGGCTGACATCCCAAGTTTTTTATCAATTTCGTGTTCAACCGGAAGGCCATGACAATCCCAACCAAAACGGCGAGAGACATAACGTCCTTTCATGGTGAAGTAACGAGGAATAATATCTTTAAGGGTTGAAGCTAATAGGTGACCATGGTGAGGAAGACCTGTCGCAAATGGAGGACCATCATAAAAAATATAAGGCTGTTTAGTCTTTGTTTGTTCTAAAGACTTTTTGAAAATTTCTTTTTCACGCCAAAGTTTTAAAACTTGGTGTTCGGTATCGACAAAAGAAAAGCCAGCATCACTATTTTCACTCACAACACTACTCCCAGAAGGCCATGCACACGGCCAGTGTTAGACCAAGGGATTCTAACAGGTTAGCGTCATTTTGGCCTGCTTCAGATGCATTTTAAGGAAATTCTTTCCTCGAAACCATAAAAGCCTAATGTATTTGAAATCTTAAGCCTAAAACACCGATAAAAAGGTATGAAAATCTTTGCGATATCAGTAATTTACCTTCTCTCGATGCAGCTGGCTGCTCAGGATATTGTGGTTGAAAATAAAGAAGAGATCCTGTCTCGTCAGGACTTTTTCTCTGGTCAATCATACTCACTCATCGATTGGGAGCGTTTGGACACTGTGCAATGGCTCGATATTGACGAGTGGAAAGACGATATTGCTCTTAAAGATCGTGAACCAAAATGGCGCAGGAACTTACGCGAAAGAGGATTAGTTGAAAAAGTTGGTCTAGGACTTGAGTGCGTTGGTGCTTGTAAAGTTTTTCGCGGTAGTGGTTCCTCACAGCTTCGTTTTAGATCAAGCATTAACGAAGGTGATGAATTAGTAACAGAGAAAGATTCGTACGCATGGATTTTTATGCTCGACGGAACAATGCTTAGAGTTTCACCAAACACCTCTATCTCGTTTAAGGAAATAAATATCTCTCCTAAAGTTGTTTTTCATCATGCCAGATTAAACTATGGGCATGCTCTATGGATTGCAAGACAGAGCAATACCTTTGAACCTAATACTCTTAAAGAAACAGACCCATTGTTTTTACCCTTAAACTACTTTCAGGCTAATCTTTTTCCAGAAGATAAAAAAGTTATTGAAACTCCCTCTGTTTCAAAGCAACAGTATGAACGTTTAAATAGATTAATTGAAAGTAATAATGAATGGTCTAAAGGAAAAGAAACAGTCTTATTTCTGGTTATGCCTAATGGAACTATTGTTAGTCAAAATCCAATTATGGAAGCAATTGTTTTAACTGGTAATGAGAGCTATGTGAAAAATAGAAGTCTGGCGGAGATTGGTTTAAAGGAGACAAGACAAACATCAGCAACTGCCTATATGCGTGGTTTTGATAATACTAGTTCTGAGTCGATGCAAACCGGTAACTGGTATGAATTTGATCAGCGCGGTCGAAACTTTTCAGTGGCTAGTGATCCTGTAAAGTTTGCAATGGCAGAGTATATTACCCTTAGAATTCCTACAATTTATGTTGCACGAGAGCTTCTTCTTGAACAGCGGAGTCAATTTATTTATGAAAAGAAAACTCGCTTACAACTAGCTGCTGAAAATGGTTATCGGCAGTGGACTGGAGACTTAGAAGAAGGCGAGATTTTTGAGCGTACAAAGTTTATGCTTGAATACGCTAGACGCTCGGAAACAACGCAGTTAATTGAAACTGATAAGTTTAATAGAGTGATGAGTGAAAAAGGAGAGTCAATTCCTTCACAAGAATGGGATGACTCATTTTATCTTAGGGCAATTGATGCTTATGCATTAGCTCCTACAAAAGCAAAAACAGAGTCAAGCTCAGGTGTTATCTTAAACAGTACAACTAAACCTCTATGGAAAGTAATGAATGCCCGAAAAAACTTTTAAACTTATTTTAGGTAGTCAAAGTCCAAGAAGAAAAGAGCTACTCGCTTACCTCGATATCCCATTTGATATCGTAACTGCTGACTTGGATGAAGTTTCAAAGCACACAGACCCTGACTTAGTGGCCAAGGATTTGGCAAAACAAAAAGGCGATGCTGTTTTAGAACAATGCCGTGAAAAATATAAACATGGTGCAAGTCCGTTGATAATCTCATCTGACACAATCGTTTGCTTGGGTGATGAAATCTTTAATAAACCTGAAAACTCTGAAGATGCGAAAAGAATTCTTATGCAGCTTTCAGGGAAGAGCCATATTGTTAGAACCGGTGTGGCTTTTACTAGTCCAGGCTTAGAGACACATACCTTTGTCGTTCAAACAAAGGTTGAGTTTGATAAAATCTCCCCAGAGATTCTTGAAAGTTATATCGCCACAGGAGATTCACTTGATAAGGCCGGAGCTTATGGCATCCAAGGTCCAAGTTTAACTTTTATATCCAAGATTTCAGGTTCTTATTCTGCCGTAGTTGGCTTTCCATTATCAGATGTGGTGCGAGAGTTGAAAGCCTTTGTAGGAGACGATTCTGCTTCTTGGCGCCAACGCTTTGTCTGATACACTATTTGCCAACTTGTCCAACCACAGTCATGATAAACAAGAGATAAATAAAACCCGAGATCGGTTTAATGATTAAAATAATTTTATTTTCACTATTACTCAATCCTGTTGCTTGGTCCCAAGCAGAAGTTGAGGTCATTGAAAATAGTGAGAGCGCCGCTATTCTTATCAAGATTAAAGAACTTGAAAGTTTGAAGCCAGAGCAGTTTTCTCAAAGTGTTGAATCCCTTCGCGGTCTTCTTGATCGTTACTTCGATAATAAAAAGAAAGTTTGTAATGGTGAATATTCAACCATGGTTCTTGGTGATGTGGGTGAGCTGGGCAAAACAGATGATGAGGGTCGAAAGCTCTCTAAAGACGAGCGAAAAGTTTGTTTTAGAGAGATGAAAAGTCTTCAGGTGAATTATATTAATGCGATTTATGCTGCTAGAAAGAAATACGTATTATGGCTGCAAGAAAAGCAACTTGATGAGTTAGCAAAGGTGAAAGACGAAGCCATTAAGCGCTTGCAAACTAATTTCGCTCGCTACTTAGATTAGGCGTTCGTCGTTTCAGTTAAATCATTACTCTTATTACCAGCTGCCTTTAAAGGGCGAAGGCTTTTAACGCGAGATAATGACTTGCGCGCACGAAGGCTATGCTTCTTAAGCGACATGTTTGGTTTGACTGGTAGGGTTGGTATTCCCTCAATCTTTACAGTGTCCAAATTAATGGACTTGTTTTCTAAAGTCTTCATGATGTCTCCCAAAGTTAAACTTTGAATTCTTTCAAGCTTAACCTTCCGGGAGTAGAGCCTACGGTCGTAAACTCATCTTGGGAAGGCGCCTTACTCGTATGACAAAGCGGCCAATAGCGTCTCCTGTTAAGGGACAATTAATTACCAACTCTCTTCGGCAAGAAGAATAGTCGGCCTTAGCGGGACTTTACCCGGTTAATTGCCATATTAACATGAGTTGAAAAAATTTCCATACCAGGTAATTGTGGATGCTTTTCCCTACATGGTGCACAATTGTAACTAGTTGAAATTGAGGGCATCCTAAATCCTAACCTACGATAAACCCTCGATTTCTTAATGGAGTTTGTTCATGAAATTGATCCATTTTGTGTTGGCAGTTGCCCTAACAATGGGACTCTCTAGTTGTGGTGGAGTTCAAAAAATTGCCGTCGGTACGACAGCAGGTCTTCTTTATGAAGCTGCTTATGAGATGGAAACTGAACCCGTTTGGGATCATTTAAAAGACGGGGTTGGACCAAATCTAAAAATGGTTGAAGGTTTGTATTCTCTTTCACCTGAAGACGATGATCTTCTTGTTGCTCTTATTAAAGGTTACACAGCTTACGCTTTTGCCATTCACGAAACAGAATCTTTAGAAGATCAGTATGGTGACACAGGAAAAACTCTAGCACTTTCAAAAGCTCAGTACTTTTATTCTCGAGCGATTGAATATGGTCTTGAGTACATGGTTGAGCAGGGGATTACTTGGGATGAATTAGTAAAATCCCCAAGAGAAGAAGGCGGAGTTGAAGGGCTACTTTCTAAAAATCTATCAAGTGATCAAAGAACTTATGAAGCAGTTGCCTTTTTCGCCCAGGCCATGGGTGGTCTCATCAATCTAAGAAAAGACAATATGGTTCTTGTGGCTCAGCTTGGAATAGTAAAAGGAATGTTTGATTGGGTTTGCAAAGAAGACCCAAATATTAACCACGGTGCTTGTCAGTTGTTTTATGCTGCTTACGAAGCAGGTAGACCTCGTATGTTAGGTGGAAACCCTGATAAAGGTCGAGAAATCTTTAAAAAAGCCATTGAGTTAAATCCAAATAACTGGCTCGTTCATATTTCATACCTTCAGTATTACGTCATACCAATGGGCGATGAAGACGAATGGAATGCAATCAAGTCAGTTTTAAATAATGCGGAAAAACTTAACGAAGAAGATCTTGTTTGGAGTCCAGGTAAACAAACCAACCCTGCTTTTAAACGCAAAGAGATCAGAGCTTTTCAAGCCGTAGCTTTAAAACGTTGGTCCATTATTAAAAAATACGAAAGTGAATTTTTTTAGGAGATATAGATGAAGTTTTCATTAATCGCAGCAATTTTCTTTAGCTTTGCTCTTCAAGCGCAAACGATCAAAGTTGGAGTCCTTGCACCTGAGGGAACGACTTGGGCCAAGAAAATGGATGAGATGGCCAAGGAAATTAAAAAAGCGACTGACGGAAAAGTTAAGCTTAGGTTTTACTTTGGAGGTTCACAAGGTGATGAGCCTGATGTACTTCGTAAAATTCGTGTAGGTCAGCTCCACGGAGGTATTTTCACTGGAAAAACTCTAGGTGAGATCGCAGGTGATGTACGAGTGATCGAGCTTCCATTTACTTTTGGAGCAGACAGAGAAAAAGCCCTCGCCACACTTGGCAAGATGACTCCATTTTTTAATAAAAAGTTTGATGAAGTTGGATTTCAAAATATCGGATTCTTTGAACTTGGTATGATCTATTTTGTATCACAGGTAAAAACTGAAAAACTTGATGATTTAAAAGGTGTTAAAATTTGGTCTTGGGAAGGGGATAAGCTCGTAGAAGCGATGGTTAACGAAATGAACCTTGTTTCAGTTCCACTTCCACTTCCAGATGTTTTATCTTCTCTTTCAACTGGAATCATTCAAGCTGCCTATGCTCCACCAATGGGAATGCTGGCACTTCAGTGGAATACTAAAATTAAATATATTGTTGATTTTCCGATTACTTATTCTGTTGGTGCCTTCTTAGTTAATAATAAAACTTGGAAGAAAATCCCAGCTGAGTATCACGCAAAGATTAAAGAGATCAGCGCCAGATATGTAAAAGACGTGAATATCTCAAATGATAAAGATAATAAGGATGCTATAGCCGTCATGAAGGCTTCTGGAATTGAGTTTCTTAAGTTTCCAGAGGCAGATGTAAAAAGAGGTAAAGAACTGAGAGCATCTATGGTGAAACAGCTTAAGGGACCACTTTTTAGTGCAGAAGCTTATGAGCTTTTAAGTAAGAGTCTAA
>CAXBMT010000167.1:0-5828 GCA_963976925.1 uncultured Bdellovibrionales bacterium | reverse complement strand
GCTTAATATCATAGATTGGAGTTTCATCTACAAGATCAATCCCTGAAATGTTAAGGATCATTTTTTTATGATGATCGTCATGGATAATTGAATCTAGCTGAACGAGTGATAGTGAGAGTGGGTTCGGTCTAAATGGACTTCTTGTCGCAAAGACTCCTATTTTTTTATTACCACCTAGCCTTGGTGGTCTTACTTTCGAACTTTTAGAATGAGCTTGATGAAATTGTCCAATCAACCAAATGAAGTTAAAACCCTCTAGTAATTCGAAGTGCTCTGGTGAACAAATTGACGTAGGTATCTCTACGGTTGCTTTAATCTTTTGAGCTAAGTGTGGTTGCCTCGGAATTCCAAACTTTTCTTTAAATGGAGAGCGAACCTTACCTATAGGTTTCATCATGTATAAAACTGATCAAACTCTTCGTTATATGAAAGGAGAGTTGTGTCTTTAATTCGATCTATATAAAGCTTTCCAAAAAGATGATCGAGTTCGTGCTGGAAAACTGTTGCTAGAAAACCTTCAACCTCAATGCTTTGCTCTTGGGCATTTTCATCAAGGTAGTCAATGCGAACCTTGTTTGGTCTTTCTACAAATCCTCTAAGCCCTGGCACAGACAAGCAGCCTTCCCAAAAGCCCTGAAGCTCTTCATTGATTGTCGTAATTTTGGGATTGAAAATTATATATCTTGCTGAGCTGTCTAGTGTTCCGTAACGCTCAGAATTTTCTGGTAACTCAATGATAGTAGCTTGGATACTTTCGTTTATTTGTGGTGCCGCTATGCCAATTCCACCCTCTGCTTTCATAGTATCTTGCATATCTAAAATGAGAGATTTAATTTCATCAGATTGAATTTCTTCTCTGCTTAATTCCCTGGCTATTTGCCTAAGGACAGGATGACCCATTCTGATAACTTGCCTGTCTGCCATGTCAGTTGGCTCCTTTTAAATTGATCCCGACTGGACTAAGATTCTAGCATAAAACTATGAATTTTTACCCCAGAGATCAGCGATGTCGCAAAAAGTACTTTTCGTTTGTTTAGGCAATATCTGTAGGTCACCTGCAGCAGAGGGAGTTTTGCACTCTATGGTCGATTTAGGGGACTTCACAATCGATTCAGCCGGTACCTCTGGCTTTCACCAAGGAGAGCCGGCTGATAGCAGAATGATTGAGCATGCAAGAAAGCGTGGTTTGGATCTAACTTCTTTATCTCGCCAGTTCGTAGTAAATGACTTTGATCGTTTTGATTATATTTTAGTTATGGATGATAAAAATCTTCGAGATGTTTTAAAGATGGCATCAGTTGATCAGGCAAAGAAAGTCCGAAAGATCACCGACTTTTCTCAAAAGTTTAAATATGATCATATTCCTGATCCCTACTATGGTGGAGCTAAGGGATTTGACCTGGTTCTTGATCTTTTAGTCGATGCCTGTGAAGGATTTTTAAAAAGTTTGAAACTGTAATGGCCATTGTTCAAAATAATTATATTACTCCGGCTGGCTATGATCGACTCGTTAGTGAAAGAGATCACTTGATCAAAACAGAGAGGCCTGAAGTGACTAAAGTCGTCGCTTGGGCAGCCTCACTTGGTGATCGTTCAGAGAATGCCGACTATCAGTATGGAAAACGTAGGCTTAGAGAAATTGATAAACGTGTAGCTTTTTTAAATTCACGCATCAATAAAGCTAATATTGTTGATCCAGTTAGTGTGAAAAGCGATAAGGTACAATTTGGTGCAACCGTTGAAACGCAAGATGAAAATGATATAGCAAAAACCTATCATATCGTTGGAGAGGATGAGATTAATCCAAAACAAGGTCTTATTAGTTGGAGGTCTCCAATTGGGGCAAAGCTAATAGGTGCTAAAGTTGGAGATATTGTGACCATTAAAGTCCCAAGTGGTATGCTCGAGTTGGAAATCACTAAAATCGCATATTTGGCCATTAAAATAGGTGAATCATGAATATAATGATTGAAGTCTCTTTAGGAGAGCTAGTAGATAAAATTAGCATTTTGCGTCTAAAAAAGCTCAATATTAAAGATCCTACTAAGGTTAACTCAGCTTCCAAGGAAGAGAGCATTCTCTACGAAAGCCTAAAATCCTTAAAATTAGAAAATATTGAAAATCATCTAGAGAAACTTCAAAAAATTAATGCTAAATTATGGAAAATTGAAGACGACATTAGACTAAAGGAAAAAGCGAAAGCTTTTGATGACGAATTCATCAAACTCGCTAGATCCGTTTATGTTGTCAACGATGAAAGATTTAAAGCAAAAGATGACGTTAACCAAGCTTATGGTTCTAACATAGTGGAAGTTAAGTCTTACGAAGATTATAGTTAAGGATTTTTTATGGCCAAGAATTCAGGGTTAAAAATTGCGACAGATTTAAAGTACAAACTCTACGAAGGATCTGTTCAAAATTTTGAAGTTGACGTCGATTTTATTAATGTTCATTTTAAAAAGAACTTTGGTTCTGAACCTAGAATTCTGCGTGAAGATTTTGGTGGAACTGGTGCTATGGCCTGTTACTGGGCAACACAAAGCGCTGAACATAAAGCATACGCTATTGATCTTGATCCTGAGCCAATGAATTATGGCATGAAGAACCATCTTTCTAAACTTACTGAAGCTGAGCAAAAACGTGTTCAATATGTCGAAGGAAACGTTCTAGCTGATCACGGCTTTAAGTCTGATGTTGTTGTGGCTTTTAACTTTTCTTACTTTATCTTTAAAGAGCGCACTCAACTTGTTAACTATTTTAAAAAGGTCTACGAAGCCTTAGAAAATCGTGGGGCGTTTTTTGTTGATATCTTTGGTGGCACAGAGTGCGGTGAAGAATTGATAGAAGAGACAGAGCACGACGATCACACCTATTTCTGGGACTGTGATAAGTATAATCCGCTTACAAATGAAGTTCTCTACCATATTCACTTTCAAACTCATGACGACAAAGTGAAGTATGAAAAAGTATTTACCTATGACTGGCGTCACTGGTCACCAAAAGAAATCACCGAGGCCATGGAAGAAGCTGGCTTTGCTACAGTTAAGACTTACTGGGAAGGTGAGGACGGAGACGGTGGTGGAGACGGTGAGTTTTTTGAATCGACAGAGGAAGAAAACTGCGAGTCTTGGGTTACCTATATTGCAGCTTTTAAGTAAGAATCTGGTACTTAGTTTTAAACTTTGATTTAAAACTTTTTTCTGGAAACTGACTGGCTTTTTCACCCAAGACTAAAATCTTTGTACCGTCTTCTCTGGCCGGAACTAAGCTGACGGCGTCTAATAACTCTTTAGTGATCTTATTCGTGTCACTTCCCCAGATTTGAATTAAGACGAGATCTTTGTCAAAACTTTTGCCTGAAAAAAAATTCTTTTCATAAACGCCCGCTTCAGACTCATCTGAAGCAATCTTTTTAGAGATAATCCCATCAAAAAGATAATCAAGCTCAGCAAAGTGCTTCGGCAGCTGCTGGATAGGCTTGTCTGTTAACCAGATGATTCCGCGAACTTGTGGTGTAACGAGTTCAAGCATTAATGTTTACCTGGTTGCTTTGGCGTATTTATCAAGGACACCATTGACGAAAGTGTAGCTTTTTTGATTTCCGTATTCTTTGGCCATCTCAACATATTCATTAATTAGGATAGCAGCTGGAGTTTCTACATTACTTTGAAGCTCACTGGCACCTAAGATAACAATCGTGCGCTCTAGCATATCTAGTTTATCTAGAGTTCTTGGAGCTAGGCATGGATTAAGATTCTTAAGCACGTCGTCGAAGTTTGAAAGAGTACTAAGAATAAGTTTTCTACCAAATGTTTTAGTTTCAAGCGTTAGCTCGTTATCTGAATGCTCATCATCAGGAGCCGTGTAGCTTTCTTCAAAGTCATCAAGCTCAGTATTAGTATCTTCATCACTGGCCAAAGCTTCAAACGACGCTAATGACTTAGGATAGAGGAATTTAAAAGCATATTTACGAGCTAATGTTTTTTGAATGTGGCCTTTAGCCATGGGATTTCCTTTATTTAAAGCGCTTATTATGACGCGAGTCATATTAAACGTCAATCACTCTCTATAGGAGTTATTGATGTTAGAAAATGCTGTTTGACGGCACTATCCAAGTAATCTTAACGTTATAGTACACACACACACACGCTACAAGCGAGGGAGACTCCTATGAAGGTTCTATCTCAACTTATTCTTATTGTTTTTATGGTTATGATTGCAGGTCATGTTTTTTCGAGTCCAAGCCTTAAGCCACAATTTACAGAAATTGCTCAGTCGCGATAAACAGGAAAGCGTTTACATAATTCTAAAACGTTTTCCTTAATTTTAGATTGGACGCCTTCGTCTTTTGGATTCTTTAAAACTTCAACAATCCAAGCTGCCATCTGTTTAACTTCATCTTCTTTTAATCCGCGAGTTGTTATCGCTGGAGTTCCAAGACGAACACCTGAAGTAATAAATGGAGATCTCTTGTCTCCAGGAATCATATTTTTATTACAAGTAAGACCGGCAGCTTCTAGTGCATTCTCTGCAACTTTGCCACTAATCCCAAAGCTATCAGTATTAACAAGTACAAGGTGATTATCAGTTCCACCGCTTACAAGTTTAGCTCCGCCTGAAACTAAAGCCTCAGCAAGAGCTTTAGCATTCTTGATAACTTGTTTTTGATATTCAATATAGCTCGGCTCGAGAGCCTCTTTAAATGCTACCGCTTTGGCAGCGATGACGTGCTCAAGCGGTCCACCTTGAATTCCTGGAAAGACATTAAAGTTGATTTTTTTTGCAAGCTCTTCATCATTAGTCATAATGATGCCACCGCGTGGGCCACGAAGAGTTTTATGCGTTGTTGAAGTCACAAAGTGAGCATGCTCAATAGGTGATGGGTGAAGACCAGCTGCTACAAGCCCTGCGATATGGGCCATATCTACTAGAAGGTAAGCACCAACAGCATCAGCAATCTCTCTAAACTTTTTAAAATCAATTGTGCGAGAATATGCACTGGCACCAGCGATAATCATTTTAGGTTTATTTTCTTTAGCTAGCGCCATGACATTATCGTAGTCAATCTGCTCAGTCTCAAGATTAAGGCCATAAGCTACAACCTTAAAAAGCTTACCTGAAAAATTCACAGGAGAGCCGTGAGTTAAGTGACCACCTTGAGATAGATCCATTCCAAGGATTGTGTCGCCGGCATCAAGTACTGAAAAGTAACAGGCCATATTAGCTTGGCTGCCTGAGTGAGCCTGAACATTGGCAAACTTAGCACCAAAGAGTTTTTTTAAGCGCTCAATAGCGAGTGTTTCAACAGAGTCAACAAACTCACATCCACCATAATAGCGCTTGCCTGGGTAACCTTCGGCATACTTATTCGTAAGTTTTGATCCTTGAGCTTGCATAACAGCAGGTGAAGTATAGTTTTCAGATGCGATGAGTTCCAGACCTTCTTCTTGGCGTTCAACTTCATGACCAATAAGATCAAAAAGTTCTGGGTCCATGGTTGATAAGGAATTTGCATCTTTATGAAACATAGCTTCTCCGTTAACTATACTTTTTTACTACAAGCGATGAATTCGTTCCACCAAAGCCAAACGAATTGTTCAAGGCATATTCTACATCAACTTTTCTAGCTGTGTTTGCGACATAATCTAGATCACACTGTGGATCTTGATTTTGAAGATTAATTGTCGGAGGAATTATTCCTTGATTAACTACCATAGCGCACACAATACTCTCAATCCCGCCGGCAGCGCCTAGCAGGTGACCAGTCATTGATTTAGTTGAAGAAACTAGAAGGTCTTTCTTAGCATGAGCGCCAAAAGTTTCTTTAA
>CAXBMT010000166.1:0-5918 GCA_963976925.1 uncultured Bdellovibrionales bacterium | reverse complement strand
AATGTGAAAAAATTGTTCATGCAGGATATAGCTCACTTGCTAAAGTAAAGTCTCTAACGGTAGATCAATTAGTAGAAATTGATGGCTTTGCACAAAAGTCAGCCGATGACTTCATAGACTCACTAAAAGAGAAAATGCAACTCATTGAATCTCTGGAAGATGTTGGTTTCTCATTTAAAGAGATTAAAATTGAAGAAAATCCGATTAAGGGTAAAAAGATATGTATTACTGGTGCACTTTCAGAAAAAAGAAGTGTTATCGAAGCAAAGATTCGAGAACTTGGGGGAGTTGTAGGAAGCTCTGTGGGAAAAACTACAGATTACCTACTTACAAACGAGACTGAGTCATCATCTAGTAAATTTAAAAAAGCCAAGGACTTAGGCGTAGCAATTATTTCGGAAAAACAATTCTTTGAAATGGTGTAGTTATGGTCAAAAAAGCAAAGTCCTTTTTCTGCACTGAGTGCGGGCACTCAGTAATGCAATGGCTAGGAAAGTGTCCAGGTTGTGACCAGTGGAACACCTTTGTTGATGACGGGCAATTTCAGACAAATATTAAAAATAGTGGTGAACAAGCATCGAGAGCTCAGAAAGCTAGTGAAATAAGTCTTGTTGAAGAGAAAAGAGTTCTAACACAAATTAGTGAATTTGACAGAGTTGTAGGAGGAGGATTAGTTGCGGGAAGTCTGATTCTTATTGGTGGTGAGCCAGGAATTGGAAAATCAACCTTGCTGACCTCGGTTATGGGAAAGCTTAGTCAAGAAAGCTTGGTTCTTTATATAAGTGGAGAGGAGTCGAATTCTCAAATAGCAAAACGAGTCCAAAGACTTAATATAAAATCCGATAATCTTTTAATATTAAATGAAACAAATTGGGACTTGATTAAAAAACATATCAATTTAATTAAGCCAAAGTTTATTGTACTTGACTCTATTCAAACAACAATGAATCCCGAAATTCAATCTGCCGCTGGATCACCGTCACAAGTTAAAGATATAACATTTGAATTAATGACGATGGCAAAGCAAAAAAGCATTACAGCATTTGTTATTGGTCATATTACAAAAGACGGAGCAATTGCTGGCCCAAAACTTCTTGAGCATATGGTAGATGCTGTAATATATTTTGAAGGCGATCAACACGGACAGTATCGTTTGCTACGAGCCATTAAAAACAGATTTGGCAACACCAATGAGATAGGCATTTTTGAAATGAATGAAAGTGGTTTGGTCGAAGTGATAAACCCTTCAAAGTATTTTATAGATGAGAATAATAGTGAATCTTTTGGTAGATCATTGTCGTGTATAGTTGAAGGCAGTAGGACTTTATTTGTTGAAGTGCAGGCTCTAGTCGTAGAAAACAAGTTTGGAAATGGACGCCGAACCACACAGGGCCTTGATACAAATCGCTTGGCCATGCTTGTGGCTGTTGTCGATAAATATATGGAACTGCCTATATCTTATAATGATATCTATTTAAATATTGTTGGTGGAGTAAAACTACAAAGTCGCGAAACGGATCTGGCAGTTATAGCCTCTTTGATTTCTAGTTATAAAAAAATCAAAGTACCCAATGATGTTGTCTTTTTGGGAGAAGTTGGCCTAACTGGAGAGATTAGAAGTCCCGTGATGTTTGAAGTACGACTAAAAGAAATTAGTCAGTTAAAGTATAAAAAAATTATAACTTCAAAAAAGATGGCAAAAAAATTCCAAGATATAACTAAGGTTGAGCTAATCGGAATGGAAAACATTAGAGAGCTTCAAACTTATTTATAGGTAAAGTCGCTTGATCATTTTTTGCCATAATTCGTTTTTGGCTTTTGAATAAGAAACTTGAGACTTAATACTTTCGAATATTCTATCTTCTTCCCAGAGCTTATCTATCGTTTCAAAAGTTACAGTACCAATGCCAAGTCCAGCAGCTAGAGCTGCGCCATAAGCAGTTGTTTCAATCACCTTAGGTCTAACAACTTGCATCTCCCCAAAAGTTGCCTGAAGTTCTAAAAGTAAATCATTGGCCGAGGCCCCACCGTCCACGCGCATACTAGACGTTTTGATTTTTGTATCTGCACTCATAGCGTTTACAAGATCATTAATAGAAAGAGCGATTCCTTCAAGGCAAGCCCTCGCTAGGTGAGCGGCACTAGTATCTCTAGTCATGCCAACAATCGCTGCCTTTGCATCGGCTGCCCAGTGAGGGGAGCCAATACCAGTGAAGAAAGGCATAAAGAGAATATGTTCCATCTCTTCAAGTGAGCCAACTTGTTTTGCTAATGTTTCGATTTCAGGCGAGCTTGAAATTAGCTTTAAATTGTCTCTCAGCCACTGAACAGCGGCACCTGCTATATAGCAACTTCCCTCAAGTGCGTAGTGAGCACCATTATTATCTTGATAAGCAATTGTCGTGAGAAGTCCATTTTCGGATTTAACCGGCGTAGATCCGGTATTAAGCAGCATGAATGCGCCTGTACCATAAGTACATTTTAGAGCACCTTTAGAGTGGCCAGCCTGGCCAAAGAGTGCTGATTGTTGGTCGCCTAGAATTCCAGTAACTGGAATTCCGTCAGGGAGAAATCTCAAATTTTTTGTTTTTCCAAACTCACCAAATGATGGCTTAACTTCGGCCAAGGTATTTTCTGGAACCTCAAAAATAGACAGAAGATCAGTATCCCACTTTAAGTCGTGTAAATTATAAAGAAGCGTTCTTGAGGCATTAGAGCCTTCTGTTGCATGGACACCAGTTAGTTTATACAGAAGAAATGTATCAATTGTACCAAACAAAAGATCTTTTGCCTTTGCTGCGTCTTGGACGGCTTGATTATTTTTTAACAGCCACCTCATTTTGGTTGCTGAAAAGTATGGGTCTAATGGCAGACCCGTTTTGCTTTTAAGCATTTCTTCTTTGTCTTTATTGCTTAAACAAAAATCAGATGTTCGCCTGTCTTGCCAAACAATGGCATTTGCCAGAGGTGTGCCATCTTTTTTGAAGGCGCAGGTCGTTTCGCGCTGATTCGTAATACCTATTGAAATAATAGATTTATTTTGAATATTTGTTTTTTGTATTAATTTTTTTACAGTCGACTCTACACTATCCCATATATCGTTAAGGTTATGTTCAACCCAGCCAGGCTTAGGGTAAATTTGTGAAAATTCTTGATTAACTTTATCTATAAATTTAAAAGTTTTTGCATCGATTAGGGCCGCAGTTGTACCCGTAGTCCCTTGATCAAGAGCTAAAATATAAGTCATAACTTATTTCCTAAATATCATTTATATTGCCGCAATTAGTTTGCGTTTTAATAGTGTTGCCGTGATTACATAAAATCAGTGCAGCACCTTTCCAGAACCCTTTTACGCCACCACGAAATCCAGTGATCATAACGGTACTTAAAACCATAACCACAAGAAGCAATAGGACAAACTCAATAAGGGTTTGACCAGCTTCGCCAAGCCGTGTAGATAATTTTTGAGAATCTTGTCTAGCTACTTTTGAGGCGATCATCTTTCCCTCTAACGATTTAGACGGTATTTAGTAGTATAATGTAACTATCTAAGCGTAACTAAGCCTTAGGAATTGTGCCAGCAGAAGGATAATGAAGAAATACTTTCCGATATTAGCTTTTATAACCATGTTTACAGGCTTTTTGGCCGGTCAGGTATTTTTTGATGTCTTTGAGTCTAGTGCCGGACAAAGCAGTGCGCAAAAAAAAGTATACTCACACTATGAGAGCCTACTAAAAGAGTCGGCCTTTGTTACTCGCTCTGGCAGAACCATAGCTGGAAATGCCATTGAGGCACCAATTGTGATTCTAAACTTTTGGGCCACGTGGTGTAAGCCATGTCTTGAAGAATTTCCTTCCCTTACAAGTCTTGATCAGAAGTTTGATGATAACCAAGTCCAAATCATTGGTATCAATACCGATGATATCGATGCGAAAAAAGAAATTGCTAAAACGATCGATAATTATAAAATGAAATTTCCCAACGTTTTAGACTCTGATGGCGTTTGGCTTGAAAAGTTTATGATCACGGCAATCCCTGTCTCAATAATTTATTACAAGGGACAAGTCGTTGAAGTTAGTAACGGTGCTAAGGACTTTACTGCCGAAGAATTTATTGAAGATGTAAAAAGTAAACTTAAGCTCTAACGCAAAAGTTTCTCCCCCAAGAATAAGTTATCTCACTTAAAGTATTAGCTCTAAACTGACTGAAGCGAGGTAAGCGCTTTAAGCCTAGGGCATCGTTTGCGTTAATCGTAATCGCTGCCCAGAGCTCGGCCATATTGAGCTTATAGTTTGGTGCCGCAAGTGATGCAATCAACAGAAGATTATCCACATGGCAAGATCCGGGATTGTAATCACTCGCTATCGCCACCTTAGCTCCATGATCTAGTAGGGCGCGAGCATTCGCCTGGGGTTTTCCCAAAAAGTACCCAGTTCCAGGAAGTAGAGTCGCTACAGTTTTAGAACTTGCTAGAGCTTTAAAGCCATCCTCCGTTGTACATAAGAGATGATCAGCTGAAAGCGCTCCATGTTTACAGGCTAGGATAGCACCTTTGTTGTCGTTAAATTCATCTGCATGCATTTTGAGTGAAAGTCCAAGTTTCGTGGAGTGATTAAACAGAACTTCACAGTCCTCTAGATCAAAATATCCTTGTTCGAAGAAGATATCAACGCCATCAAGACTTGGAGCTAACTCATCAACTAGAGGGAGAACAATGCTCTTAAGATAGTCTTTTGATGAGTGGAAATTTTTGGGAACAGCGTGAGCGGCCATAAATGTATTAAAAATTCGAACTCTTGGGTGAAAATATTTTTTTAACTTTTCAATCGTGCGACTAAGTTTCTTTTCACCTTCAATATTTAAAGAATAGCCGGATTTTATTTCAATGGTACCAATTCCGTAGGAATAAATTCTCTCAATCCTCTCAACAGCAACATCAAAAAGTTCAGACTCTGAAATCTCATTGGTTGGAGTCGTCGTTGCTAGAATACCACCACCACTTTTTGCTATTTCTTGATAGTCGGCACCATTAAGTCTCATTGAATATTCATTGGCGCGATTACCAGCGAAAACAAGATGAGTATGACTATCAACAATTTCAGGAGTTACAACAAAACCTTTTTTAGAAATGGCATACTGTTGATACTCCTGTGGTAAATCAGAGGAATTACCTTGCCACAAAACTTCCTCATTATTAAATACCAGGGCGGCATTATCAATAAGTCCCAAGTCTTCTGGTTTAAGGTTCCTACCATCCTTATCTATCGCCCCTGAAAGTGTGGCGAGTTGATTAATTTCAGTCCACACGTTCATCTATTAATCCTTAAGCATCGGTATTTTAATATTTGTATTCTTAGAAGCTTTTTTGGCAATCTCATAACCAGCATCAGCATGGCGAAGAATCCCCATACCTGGATCAGAGTTTAAAACTCTTGAGATACGTTCATCCATATCTTTTGATCCGTCGGCCAAGATGACCATACCTGAGTGCTGAGAATATCCCATACCTACACCGCCTCCATGATGAAAGCTTGTCCAAGAAGCGCCATTCATAGTGTTGATCATTAGGTTTAAAAGAGGCCAATCTGAAATGGCATCAGAACCATCAAGCATGCCTTCAGTCTCTCTGTTTGGAGAGGCAACTGAACCGCAATCTAAATGATCTCGTCCAATAACGATTGGAGCCTTAACTTTGCCCTCACGGACTAATCTATTAAAGAGTAAACCTGCTTTTTCTCGTTCACCATATTTTAACCAACAAATTCTTGAAGGAAGGCCTTGAAATGAAACCATCTTTTGAGCTTTATCAAGCCACATATGGAGTTTCTTGTTTTCTGGGAATAACTTCTTAAGTTCATTGTCAGTAGTAAGAATATCTTCAGGATCTCCGGACAATGCTATCCATCTAAAAGGTCCA
>CAXBMT010000165.1:0-5964 GCA_963976925.1 uncultured Bdellovibrionales bacterium | reverse complement strand
GTAAGCGAGTCCAACTCTCTATCTGCTTTTTGATATCAGGAACAAGCTCACCATTTTGAACTAAGAGTGCTTCATAGTTTTCTTCAAAAATGATTTTCCAATCATTAGAAAGAGATAGAGTTTTGAGCTGAGGAAAAAGACCGCGCAAAGAAGCTGCGATGGCCGCTGGAGGATTTTCAGTCATGGCGACGCCTCGTGTAAAAGAACCTAAAGTTCTTAGTCATTAAAGCCCTAAAATACGGTGAATTATGTAAGAGGTAAAGGAGGCAACATGAATAAAATCAGAGTGTTACTATGTTGCCTAAAAGATATTGGCGATAATCTTCAAATAAAGGACTTCTAAGTACCTCTGCCTTCAAAGATGAACTCAACTGATCAAGCATAGGCTCTAATATTTTTCGACCTGCAACAAAAGTTGGCCTTACTTCAACAAGATAAACTTCACGCTCAACTCTAACAGCAATATTAAAAGTTCTAGTTGTATCGACGCCTTCTTCGCGAACCTTATTAGAACTGATTGTAGGCAACTCATCTAGGCTAACGTTTAGAGTCTGAAGACCTTCAGGGTTAGTTTGTACTCTAGGTGCTTGGTTCGATTGAGCTGTTGAACTTGGATTTCGGGCGGATCTTGGATTATTTGTATTTGCAGAATCCGCGTCTGTTTGAGAAGCAGTATTGGTAGCAACGTTATTTGGGATATTGTTAGTCACGTTAGCAGCAGATGAAGTTGGAACAACATTAGCTGGATTCAAATTACGTTGTGCAGTGTTTTGATTAATTCCACTTGAAGTAATTGATGAAGGGTTAGTTTGTGAGCTACTAGCTACCACATCTCGATTAATCGCAGCCGCTCTTTCTACATAACTTTGCATTCGATCAAAGGTACTATTTCTGTATGACTCTCTTAGCTCCTCAATTGTCTCAGAGGCTCTGTTCATAGAATCCATCGCCCTACGCTCTCGTGGGGTCATGCTTTCATTTGAGCTAACACGAACACCTGTTCCCGTTGAATGGTTATCAGTTGTATTGATCGTTCGAGGAAAGCTCGTGGGAGAACTCGCTAACGAATCAAAACGTTGATTCATGAATTGTTGAAAAGCTTGATTCGCTGTTACCACTCTATTTCCGCTTGAAGTATTAGAGCTTGTTGAACTTGAAGCAGTAGTAGTCGTAGTGCCACCTGACGGATCATTAGGAACTGGAACCGTTGTCGTTTGTGTTGCACTTGGAGTTGGAGTCACTGCGGGTGTTGATGAATATGATCCTAGAAATTGAGCAGCGAATGGAGTTTGAGAAGGCGTGTAGTTTGCTCCAGGAGAATTAGTAGAAGGGTTTGTATTAGTGACTCTGGAATAAGCCAGCAAGATAGAGTCGGCATCCTCACCTAGCTCCTCTTTAACTCCTTCATAACAAGCCGTCATTTGAGCTTGAGTGCCTTGGCAGTCGGCGAGCTTGCAAAGAGTGTTTGGGTCAAAGGATGAGATTGATTTATTTTGATTATCATCTATATCTTGTCCTATGACTATAGCGGAAAAAGTATCTAATAGATCTTGATCAGTTTTTACTTGAGAGCAAACTGCATTTTGGAAATTAGTACTTGAACAACTCTGACCGGCGCACCAAAAAAGATGACTCACATAGTTTGAGTCGATAAATTCTTGGCCATTTTCGTTGGCGAACAATGAATCAAAGCCTTCAATGTGATCTGTAGCCTTGTATTCAAATGATTTATCAAAGAATTCAAAATTATTTGCAAAAGCAATACTATCACCTGCGCATGCCAATTTAGACACATTTCTTTTTACATCATCACAAATCAAGCCAATCTCAGCTACAATTGAAGTTTGTAAATTAGGAGAAATTCTAATCACATCATTCTCAAAGAAATCTAAGATTTTGCCTGGCTGAGCTTCAAAATTTTCTACATTATTAATAAAGTACTGAAAGGCTGTTGAGTCTTTAAGAACAGCGCTAGCTGAAGGAATATTTAAGAAGCCTTCAAGAATATCTCTTAGATTAACTAGGGGTTTATTATTTGTATCAATCTCAAGTGACAAAATACTGGTATCTGCATTAAAATTTTGTATAAATGCCTGTTTATTTGTTTTTAGTATTTCTATAACTTCTTTTGTTTTAGACAATATCATTCTACTTTCGTTGATTTTTTCTTGTTCCATACTTGTTAAGCAAGATGAAGTTTCTTGAGTATTAGTATTTCCTTGAAAGATTGCGCCAAGGTTTTTGAGGTAGTCATCAAATGAGCTTGTACCGAAGATGTCTTGAATATGTTGATTGTTTTGTGAACTAGCGCAACCACTAGTTGCTTCCTTAATTTTATCAAGACCGCACTCTTTTAAGTTCTCTAAAATAGATTGTTGATTTGTGTTTGGAATTTTTTTCAAAAGTTGATCAAGTTTCGCAAGATCTTTTACAATTTTCTCATTATTATTTCTAGCGGCATCTCTAATTTTGTTTTTTGCACTCGACGCTCTTTGGGGAGCAATAGAGCTTATAGTTTCACTATGGGTTTCGGTGTAACAGTTACAGTCTGTACACGCCGCTTGATTGACAGAGGACACGGTTGGAAAACCTTCAATTGAATTTCCACAATTAACACAATCATCTGCAGAATAAGCACTTGATGATATTAGTAAAAAAGATAATCCTAATCTTTTAAGCATAAATTAAAGCTCCGCCTCAAGTTTTCCGCCAAATCTTCTTATTGTAGCCTCATAAGCTTCGAAGTCTAATCTGTCTTCATCTGAGTGACGTGGGTTTTGCTTATAGAAATGTATAAAGTCTAAAAGAGTTCCTCTGGGCTTGCCTGGATTGTCGATAACAGTATTAAAAATCCTTGTCAGACCTGAAGGGTCGTTATGACCACGAATATAGAGTCTCGCAAAAGACATAATATCACTTGTAGCGTTTGGAATACTTGCACGGTGCTTTAATAGATCTGCCTGAGTCACATCATCACATTTTATCTGATCGTAAATTTGGTAAAGTTCATAGCCATACTCTTGAGCTTTTTCTTTTAGAGCATCTAAACCATTAAGCAAGAATCTTTCGCAAAGTACTAACTGCTCTCCACTCGTAACTCTGACTTCGGCCACAGCTCTCGTCACGTTTGAGATTGTTGCAAGATTATTTGAACCGAGACCAGTATCTGCCACTAATGCTGCAGTACAATCGGCGCAATCGCCTTCGGCTGCAGCTAAACTTGCAGCATGAACTTGACAAAGAATTGGAATAATTAAAATTAAACTTTTAAGCCTTAAAAGCATTCTTGAAACTCCCGATTGTTCTACCCTTTTATTGTGCCAAATTTTATGTAGGACCAGTGCGACAGGCAGATTGTGCCAATTACATTTTCGTGCTTAATACGACTCCGAGTAAATCGTGAACCCAGACTTTTCCATTTGGAAAAAAAGTGCAAGCAAGCATGACCAAGCAAAACGTAAAACAAAAAGCGATCGAACCAAGAAGTGCTTTTTGCCACCAACGCAGCTTGCGCTCTTCTTTTTTCTCAGCAACATAAGCCAGATACTTCTCGCGGCGGATTTCATGCTCTTTAATAAGACGCATTTTTTCTTCGCGAATCTCCATTTCATAAAGAAGAGCTTCTTCTTTTTTTGAAACGTCGTATTTTTTAGCTCCACTTGTGGCCACAGATCTCTCCTATGGCTAACTTATCGGACAGAATCACGCGGATACTTAGCTTTATTGACGAAGGTCCTACGTATTTTCTATAATTTAGGAGTGAAATACTTTTGTAGTGCAATCATTTCTTTATTTCTGCTTTGTGGTACGACAAGTGCCTCAAATCTATATAATTTCGAAGACTTACAGGCTCTAGAAGCTCAAAAAGCTTACAAAGAATTCCTTAATCATTCACGAGATATTCGCCCAAGTGAAAGAACTAAGGTCTGGAGTGAGATGTTAAGCCATATGGCGACAGACTATATGGTGCACTTAAAGGCGAAAAAAGACTTTGATAAGACCACTTTTGAGTACATTCAATTCTTAAGTGATTGGCCGGAACTTCGAGATGATGCTTTCTTCCATACCAAGCGCGAGGTTTATGTCCTTGAGTATCTGAAAGACTGCTACTCTAAAAATTTAAATTACTGCCGTAGTCACGCTAAAGAATCTTGGGATATTGGCAGAAAGAATTTAGACAATGGAACTTTACTAGCAGAAGTCTTGGCCACTCATGACCCAAAAGCCGATATAACACCCTATATCTCACTGGCGCTTAAAGAGGACGTTGCAAAGTTTTACTGTCGAAAGAATTTTATTCAAGGCTGGGTTCTTAATACGATTGCACCCAAGATTATTTCAATTGAAGGCGCTGATAAAGTCACTCAAGTAATTTCAAGAATAGTAAATCCAAACTGTATGGAAGCAATGAAGCCACTTTTTGAAAGAGGCTTATTGAGTGCTAACAAAGAACTTAAAAATATTTCCTATCGTATCTTAAAAGCATTCGACTATATTTCTACTAGTGATGAAGATCTTTACCTTACAACTTACCTACTAGATGGTCCCTCGGTTGGAAAAACATTTAATCTCGCCTGGTCCATGCTTAAACAGATATCACAGGATTTTGAGAGAAGAAAAACTCTACTCGCTAGACTTGCAAAGCTTGATCCATTGCCGGATGCCCTATTTGATTCAGGTAATATTTTGAAGCGAGATACTGTCGCAAACTTCTTATTCCAGCACATCCCTGAATACTTAAGCTTCTATGCTGAAACATGTGTTAACTACAGACTTGGCAAAGGAAGTTTTCCAAACGGAAACCCAACTCTGTACTGTGATAAGTTCTTTAATATTTCAAAAGATAAGAATTGGTTATCGCAAGAAGTGAATATTAAATACTCTGCCTTAAAAAGACCTTAGAAGAACAAATGGAACTCATAAAACAGAATTTTAGTAGGTATTGGAAGATAACGGCTCCTTACCATGCTCTTATTTTCTTTGTGGCTGGATTCTTATTCGATATTTTCACGCTTGAAGAAGTTGATGACCTTTTAACTCTTGTCAGCCAAGTTTTATATCTACTTGTTGCTGTTGGTTTTTTCCTTATTAATGCTGAAGGCAAAACTTTAGCTTCAATGCTGCCCTCTCATCCTTTAATTCGAAAATTTTCAGCATGGGAAGAGGATATCTTCCACTTTGCTCTTGGTGCTCTTCTTAATGCCTTTACTCTTTATTTTTTTAAGTCAGGCACACTCATAAATTCGCTTTTATTTCTTTTCTTCTTATCAATTTTACTTTTACTCAATGAGTTTAGACCTTCGTTTTTAAAGCATGATCTTATTCCTGCCATTCTGATACATACCTGCCTTATCAGCTTTACAGTGATTCTAGCCCCTACCCTTATTGGACATATGGGAACTATTCCATTCGCTATTGGTATCTTCTTTTATGTGGCGCTAATTTCATTATGGTTAAAGCTAAGAAAAGAAAATCTCTCTATAAAACCGCAGATAAAAATAGCTACAGGCTTATCAATTTTTTTCTTGGCCATGTATATCTTTAGAATCTTTCCACCAGTCCCACTTTCATTAAAAAAAATAGGCGTCTATCATAACGTTGAAAAAGTACAGATGGAGGGACAAACTCGTTATCTAACTTTTACGAGCTCTCCTTGGTGGAAGTTCTGGAGTGATCAAAGCCAGCCCTTTGAAGCAAGACCTAATGATAAAATTCATGTATTTACCAGAATTTTTGCACCAGGTGGCTTCGCTGATACTGTCTATCTTGAATGGTGGTGGAAAGGTGCAAAAGGATGGCTTAGAACCGACCGCATACCTCTGACGATTACCGGTGGAAGACGTGACGGTTTTCGTGGGTACGCTTATAAGCAAAACTATGATGACGGTGAATGGAAAGTTCTAATCACGACTTCAGATGGACTTGAAATTGGTCGAACATTTTTTGAAGTTAAAAAAGTTTCAA
>CAXBMT010000164.1:0-6021 GCA_963976925.1 uncultured Bdellovibrionales bacterium | reverse complement strand
TTTTTTTATTTCAACGGTCTCTGCACAAAGTAAGATTGAAAAACTCACCTCGACAGATAAACCTGTCGTCGACTCAACCTCAAACTCATCTGCATCTTCTACACCTAAAGGATCTTTGCAAAGACATTCAATAGGTATTGGTCTTGGCCAAACATTTCTTTTGGATGACCTCGAGGACAATGGTGAAAATAAAATAACAGTAGATGGTTTTTATAATTATAGCGCCAGCTATTCTTTTGATCTACTTGTTAACTTTCATATTTCAAAACATAAATTTCGTGGAAGAAGCGCTCTTGTAAGAGGATTCGCTCCAGGTATTAAAGCTAAGCTTTATCAGTTTGATAATTTTTCACCTTACGTACTTGGTGGACTAGGTCTTTATGCTCCTAAACTTCATCGAGTGGTTAATGCTAGTGGTGAAATCCAACAAACAGAAACAAAAGTAGCTTTTGGTTATCATTTTGGAGCTGGTGCAGATTTGTCTTTGAATAATAATGTTTCAGTTGGTTTACTTTTTCATCTTCATAACCCATTTGATGTTAAGCAAGAGGTGGGACAAGAAGTTGAAGCAGCCTATTACAAGCTGATGATGCTCGCCTTCTACGTTTTCTAAATGACAGCTCGATTACTTGTCTTTACCGGTAAGGGCGGTGTGGGTAAAACCACTCTGGCCTTGGCAACGTGTAAAGCACTTCAAAATCAAGGAAAGAAAGTTTTCTACAACTCATTTCATGTAGATCATCCCAAGGAAGTAGATACTCTTGGTCTATCTTTTTTTGACTTAGATCTAGAAGATAGTGCAACAGAGTATATGGGCAGAAAGCTTCACTCTGAAACTGTCGCTAACTGGATCATGAAGACACCATTCTTTAATGCATTATTTGCAATGATTCCAGGACTGGGGCAAATGATCTTACTAGGTCATGTACTCGATCTCTTAGAAAAAGACCCTGATCTATATATCGTTCTTGATTCACCTGCTTCCGGTCATACACTTTCAATGTTTGAATCGACTCATAATTTTCATGAAATGTTTAAAACTGGAATTTTGGCTGACGATATCATTAAAATGCACAGACTCTTATCTGATCCTAACTTCTTAGAGATTCAAGTCGTATCACTCCCAACAGAAATGGCTATCCAAGAATCTAAAGAATTATCAAATCAATTAATTGAGCTAGGATTAAATCCTCCCATGCAATGGCTAAACTCCTCAATGATAGATAATGAGCAAGTCTCACAAAGTACACAGAATGATCTGCCCGAATTTTTGAAAATTAAAACCGAGCTAGAAAAAAACACTTAGAGAACAATACAAATTCAAGTCAATTGTTCCGTACATTGCTTCATCTCAATTTGAAGAAATTGTCTCAATGGTAACTCCCTCTGTTCAGGGAGCAATTAAATGACAATCGTTAGAAAGAAACTAGAAATCTTTTGCGGAACTGGCGGAGTTGGTAAAACAACTTTAGCAGCTGCAAGAGCCATTCAACTCGCTCATGGTAACAAAAACGTTTTATTGATAACGATTGATCCAGCTAAGCGACTTAAGCAAGTGATGGGTATCGACGATAAAAAAGAAGGCGAAATAGCCAAAGTCAGTCTATCTAACTTTGGCTTAGCTGAAAGTGAATCTGTCGATGTTGTTTTAATGAATCCTGGAGCAACACTTGAGCGAGTCGCCCATAAGAAAGGTAATCCTGAGTCATTAGATAATCCTATCGTAAAAATTTTAACCAGACCTTACGGTGGTATGAATGAAATTATGGCGATAATTGAACTTCAATTTCAATTAGAGTCTGATCACTATGATCATATTATTTTGGATACACCTCCAGGGAAACATTTTATAGATTTTCTTGAAGCCAGTTCTAAAATTAATGCATTTTTTGATAGTTCATTTATTGAACTCTTTAAGTTGTTTGGTCCTAAAAAAGAAAAGAGTCCAGGTTTGTTTAAAAGACTTATTTCATCTGGTGTAAAAAAGCTTTTGGGTTATTTGGAGAAAGTTACGGGTCAAGGCTTTGTTGAAGACTTTGTAAATGCTATCGCTGGCATTTATCAAAATAAAGATGTGTTCTTATCTGCTCTCGCTTTTGAAAAAGACCTTAAGAAAAGTGAATTTTGTAATTGGTTCCTGGTGACCTCTCAAGACCAAATTAAAGAAGAAGATGCACTAGAGCTTAAAAATAGTGCGGGCAAGTTGATGCACGACGACAATTACCTTATTATCAACAGATCTCTCAGTCAGGCGCTGAGCACATGGCAGACAAAACCTAACGAACCACTTCATAAGCTAAAGCTTGCTATGCTCGATAGGGAAAATAGGCTAAAAGGGATGGAAAATGAGCGCTTTAAGGATGTAATAGAATTTCCTGAGGTGACACCTACTTTACCGGCTGAACAAGTCGCAAGCCTGGTAAGTAATTGGGACTCTTTATGATTGATAATAAACAAGCATTTGAAGAATTTATCACTACCAATTGGAATAACGTCAACGCATGGATTGATTCACAAATGGCAGAATATCCTGTGCCAATCTATTCAAGTGTTGATATCCGCGAAAGCAAAACGAAATTTGCGCCAGTCGATCACAATATGTATCCCGCTGGTTTTAACAATGTCTGCGCGCTTGACCAAGACGCCTGCTCACAGGCTTTTGAAAAAGCGATTGAGCGAATTGCACCTGGTAGTAAAAAGGTCGCAATTCTTCCAGAAAGTAATACAAAGAATTTATTTTATTTAGATCACCTGGCCATGCTTGGGAAGATTCTAAGAGATGCTGGTCTAGAAGTTTCATTTATTTCTTTTGATGAGAATATCTTTAATGGTGAAGAAAGAATTAACCTGCTTTCTTTTTCTAAATTTGATTTGCAAATAGACAAGGCTAAAATCGTTGATGGTATGATTCAGACTTCTAGCGATAAGTTAGATGTCGTGATTCTTAATAATGATCAATCTAAACCTATAGAGCTAGACTGGGACTCAGTTAAAACACCAGTCGTACCCACGCCTAAAATTGGTTGGTTTAAAAGACATAAAGTCAGACACTTTAAATTCTATAAAGAAGTCGTCGATAATTTCTGCAAGAAATTTGATATCGAGCCAAACCTTTTGATGGCCGACTTTACTTGTGTTGATGGCGTTGATTTTGGATCTAAAGAAGGCCTTGATAAACTTGCCGCAGCTGTTGATCTTGTAAAAGGTAGAATCACGAACAAAGAAGCTAAGATTTTTGTCAAAGGCAGTCAGGGTACCTACGGTATGGGTATTATGGTTGTCGACTCTGGTGAAGAAATCATCAACATGAATCGTAAAGCACGTAATAAAATGGATGTTGGTAAGAATAGTATTAAGTTCACAACTCTTCTCGTTCAAGAAGGTGTTGAGACGATCATTAAGTATGATGAGATGCCTGCCGAAGTTACAATCTACTTAGTAGATGGAAAAGGACTTGGTGGATTTATGCGAGCTAATGGGGAGAAAGACTCCCAAGCCAATCTTAATAGTCGCGGCATGGTTTTTAAAAAGTATTGTATGAGTGAAATTAAAGAGAATCAGGATCATAAATGTAAAGAAGCTGTTTATTCAGTAGTTGCTAGACTTGCAACTCTGGCAGCTGGATATGAAATTAAGGAAGTTTTATGATGAAAGGAACAAGACCTAATGTTTTAGAAGCAATTGGTGGAACTCCTATTGTTAAGCTTAACAAAGTAGCAAGTGAAGTTGAGAGTGAGATCTACGTTAAGCTCGAATATATGAATCCGGGCGGATCAACTAAAGACAGAATTGGTGCCTACATGCTGGATCAAGCTGTTAAAGAAGGCACGCTTAAACCTGGTGGAACAATCATCGAGGGAACTTCTGGTAATACAGGAGTCGGTCTTGCGATGTGGGCAGCGGTTCACGGTTATAAGTGTATTTTCGTTATGGCCGACAAGCAGTCACAAGAGAAAATAAACAACCTTAAAGCCTTTGGGGCTAAGGTCGTCGTATGCCCAACCAATGTTGAGCCAGATGACCCTAGAAGCTACTACAGCGTCTCTAAGCGCCTTTCAGCAACTATCCCTAACTCATTTTACGTCAATCAATACGACAACCTTCATAATCGTGACACTCACTACACTTGGACCGCTCCAGAGATGTATGAGCAAACAGGTGGTGACTTTGACACGTTTATGGCGACGGTTGGAACTGGCGGAACGATTTCTGGTTGTGGACGCTACTTTAAAGAAAAAATGCCCAACGTAAAAATCATTGGAATCGACTGTGAAGGTTCTATCGTGGCCGAGTTTGCAAAGACAGGAAAGATGGGACAAGCCAAGCCATACGTTCTTGAAGGTGTTGGTGAAGACTTTATCCCAGAAAACTATGATTTTAAAAATATCGATGACTGGGTCGTTATTGGCGACAAAGAAAGCTTCTTGATGACAAGAAAGCTTTTAAAGCTTGAAGGTATTTATGCTGGTGGATCTGCTGGTGCCGCAATTGTTGGAGCCATTAAATATGCCAAGACATTGAAGAAACCAGAAAAGATCCTGGTTCTCCTACATGACTCAGGCAACAGATACGCTTCTAAAATTTATAACGACGATTGGATGAGTACTAATAGCTATCTCGATAGTAGTTTTAGTGTGCAAATCCGCGATGTGCTTTCGACTCTTGGAAAAGGGGCAAAAGAAATTTTCAGCGTCAGTGATTCGTCAACGATTGGCGAGGCTATCAAAGTTATGCAAGAAAAAGGAGTTTCTTATCTTCCCGTTGTTGATAAAGGAACCATCAAGGGACTTGTTTCTGAAAAGAATCTTGTTCGCCCTGTTCTTTTAGGTGAATTCTCTCAAAGTGATAATATTAGTCTGGCAACACACCAAAACTTTAGAATCGTTGATGAAAATGAACTCCTTGAAAATGTCGCCAACGCACTTCTTAAAAAAGAAATCGCTCTTGTTACAAGAGATGAAAAGCTCATCGATATATTAACTGAAATTGATGTACTCCAGTACATGGCAAAGAAAGAGGCGTTATAATGGCCAAGAAAACAAAGCAATCATTTGATACTAGAACTATTCATGTTGGTGGAGAGCCTGATCCAGTTACAGGTGCGATCATGCCTCCTATTTTTCAGACATCAACTTTTGTTCAAAAAGCTCCCGGCGTTCACCAAGGTTATGAGTACACAAGAAGTCATAACCCAACCAGAACACGCCTCGAAGAGTGTCTGGCATCACTAGAAAACGCCAAGTATGCCACCGTTACCTCAAGTGGTTTATCAGCGGCCATGCTAGTCATGCATCTTTTACCAAAAGGATCAAAGATTCTTGTTGGTGATGATGTTTACGGCGGAACATATAGAATGTTCACAACAATTTTTCATGAGCGTCATGAGTTTAAATTTATAGATACGACGGATTTAAAAAAGACAGAAGCTGAAATTAAAAAATTCAAACCAGCCATGGTCTGGCTTGAAAACCCAACAAATCCATTATTAAAGCTTTCTGATATTTCAGGGATTTGTAAGGCTGCTAAAAAAGCCAAAGCTCAAGTTCTTGTTGATAACACTTTCATGTCACCTTACTTTCAAAACCCAATGGACCTAGGAGCTGATCTCGTTCTTCACTCCATGACAAAGTATATCAACGGTCACTCTGATGTTGTTGGTGGCGTGCTTATGTACAACGACAAGAAGATGAATCAAGAGTTCTTCCGTTTACAAAATAGCATCGGCCCATCTCAGTCGCCTTTTGACTCGTGGTTAGTTTTGAGAGGTCTTAAGACTCTTGCAGTTAGAATGCGCGCCCATGAACAAGGCGCAATGAAGATCGCCAAATGGCTTGAAAATCACAAGCAAGTAGAACGCGTCGTTTATCCAGGTCTTCCAAGTCACCCTCAGCACAAGCTTGCTAAAAAGCAGATGCATGGCTTTGGCGGGATGATTACGTTCTTTATCAAGGGTGGAGTTTCTAAATCACAAAAGTTCCTTCAAGGTGTAGAGTTATTTGCACTAGCAGAAAGTCTTGGTGG
>CAXBMT010000163.1:0-6056 GCA_963976925.1 uncultured Bdellovibrionales bacterium | reverse complement strand
CCGTCACTTGGGCTAGTCATAACAGCTTGAGTGAAAGTTGCGGTACTTCCAATGATGGCGTATTCATCGACTGTGCTTAAAAGAGATAAATCAGTTCCAAAAAACGTTGTTACTTTCCATGGAGCGTTACAAGCCTGTGCAGAGGCATAGGCTGATAGCCAATCCTTGTTTGATGTTTGTTGGCCAACACCATTTAGTGCAGCTATCGCTTCGCCGCATTTATTAGCGCTAAGTAATCGATGGGCTTTAGTAATAGCATCTTCAAGTTCTTCTTCTTGTGAAAGACCACAGCCAAAAAGCAGTGAAAGAAGAAATCCAATTAGTAGAGTTTTTTGCACGGTTTTTCCTCCCGCTCTACCTCTATTGTAGTCTGATAAAGAAATAAGTTTTAGGTGGCAAATTCTTTTCAATCAACGTCGCTCTTCATACAATTTAAGAGAGAAAAAGCATGATAATAGACCATATTGGTCAGGCTTCGGGTCAAGCTAATGACCCATACAAAAATCGAATTAAAACTTGTTACAAAACTCGCATTTAATTTTCCGTGATTTTAAACCATTTTCACGACTCTTTTGGAGGTCATTTTGAGTAAAACTTTCGTTCTAGACACGAACGTAATTTTGTTAGATGCCCAGTGTATTTTTCGCTTCGGTGCTAACAATGTTTTTATTCCTCTTGTAGTTATTGAGGAAGTTGATCGCTTTAAAAAAGATCAAAACGAAAATGGTAGAAGTGCCAGACAGTTCTCACGAATTGTTGATGATCTTAGAGGAGAGGGCTCACTTGCAGATGGCGTGAAACTAGAAAATGGTGGAACACTTACCATTTCAGTTGATCTTATTGCTAAAACACATAGTGAGCATATTGATCTTAAGATCAATGATAATAAAATTCTCTCTAGTGCCTTGGCTTTAAAAGAAAAGGGCGAAGACGTTACACTAATTACCAAAGATATAAACTGCCGCTTAAAAGCAGATATCCTAGGTCTTTACGCCGAAGATTATGGTAATCAAGATAAATCTCTTGATGACATGTACACAGGCCAAAGAACTTATGAAGTTAGTCTGGCTGATCTTCAAGAATTTGAAAAAAATAGGTTTCTTGCATTACCAAATGCTGAAGAAGATCATATTCATCCAAATGAATATATGATCGTTTGTGAAAAAGGCAATGATCGTCATCGCGCTTTAGGCCGCTACCATAAAGGTAAAGGTGGAATCGTTCCTTTGATTCCTATGCGTGAAGGTATTTGGGGAATTTATCCTAAAAATATTGAACAACAGTTTGCACTTGATGCTCTATTAAATGATGAGATCAAATTAGTCTCACTGGTTGGTAAAGCTGGTACAGGTAAAACTCTTTTAGCTATTGCTGCTGGACTTGAAAAAACAATTAGTCATGAAAACTACTCAAGACTTTTAGTTTCACGTCCAATTCAGCCAATGGGTCGTGATCTTGGTTATCTTCCAGGTGACGTTAACGAAAAACTTGCTCCATGGATGCAGCCAATTTTTGATAATATGGACTTCCTGTTTGGTCAGCATAGAAGTGATAGCTCAAGTAGCTACGATGATCTAATCAACCACGGTCTTCTTCATATTGAACCACTGACATATATCAGAGGTAGAAGTATTCCTGGTCAGTATTTGATCGTTGATGAAGCACAAAACTTATCACCACATGAAGTAAAAACAATTATTACTCGTGCCGGTGAAGGTACGAAGATTGTTTTAACTGGGGATTGTCAGCAGATCGATAGTCCTTACTTAGATGAAGTGAACAACGGTCTTGCTTACTGTGTGGATCGTATGAAAACAGAAGATATTATCGCTCATACCATCTTAAAAGTGGGTGAGAGATCAGCTCTTTCTGAGGCAGCTTCTAAACATCTGTGAGTCATAAATGGGCCAACAATTTAGGCGCGCGCACTTACGCGCGCCTTTAAATTCAACTTTATTGTATGAAGACGATGGCCACGTCTTTAAAGCTGCTACGCTTAATATTTCAGAGGGTGGGGTTTTACTTGAAAACCTTCCCAAGATTCCAGAGATCAATGCCATGCCATTGATGATCAACCTCCTTTTTTTGCCAGAGCTTTCGAGGCAAAGAATGGATCAGCTGTTATCTAAGAGTTCTAGTGATTACGAACGAGTTATCATAAGAGCAAAAGCCAAAATGGTTCGAAGCTTTGATGTACAAGACGAAGTTGATCAGATATTCATCACCCGAATTGGTTGTGAATTCGTAAAACTCCCTCAAGATTCCCTTGAAATTATCAAACAGTACGTGGCAAGGTTTGCTAAGAACACGATTTATCTTTTATCGCTTTTTGAAAACCACGGTAATCGACATGAGCAGATTTATTTCTTACGTCATGTCGCAGGTCTTCTGGGATACGCATCCCAATTGCCTATCGCGAGATTAAGACAAAAAGTTTTACATGATTATCAATCATTGGAGAGTTTATGAGTTTATTATTATCAATGGTCATGGTCGCAGGTTTTAATGATCCTTGTACTCGTCACGTAGAAGTTAGAAGAGGTATCAAGATTCAAACGGGATCGTTTGGAAACGGTGAATGTTATGTTTCAGTAGGTGATAGTAAATTTAGAGGTATGGTTTATAGAAACTACCTCTTCTCTTCAAAAAGTGACGTGATGATTTTTAACTCACTAGGGAACGGTCCAATTGGTACTGATACAGGCGCTAGGGTTTTCTATCTTCGTCCTTATAAAAATCAGTTGGGTTGGAGATTTGAAAAAAGTGGAGACCTTGAAGTCTTAATGCCAAGTGGATCCATTGCTAGATTTGATCGTGAAAAAGCTGACTTTGTTGAATTAACTGGGGGAGAAGTTCTCGTTGATCCAGAAGTTACTCGAAATAATAATGGCGGCGTCGAAATTAAATTTGATGAAGGTTTTGTTATTGATTCTGGATTTCGCTTTGGTGGACACCCAAGTACCAGAATGGATCGAAAAAGCTATGTCACTTTAAGAGACGGGGAGTCTTGCGAAGTGGAAAATAAAGAAATTTTTTATCGTGTTGGTGATGAAGTTGAGTGGAACTTTACAGACGATGAAGAGTTCACCGCCTGGTACGAAGATCGTTGCTTATAGTTATTTTTTAATCACAGTGTCGACCTTGGCGTCGACATCATTTTTCATGTGCAGAAGGGACTTGGCAAAAGTCATTGATTGGCTTTCAAGGCGCGTATAGAATTCACCCATGGCCTGACGAGCGCGAACAACGACATCGCCGTCTAATCCGACTTTATCTAAGTCGCTAATGATTTCTTGAGTTTCATTAATAAGTTCATTAAAGCTTAAAACGCCAAAATAGTCGTTCCAACTCTTTGATGCCTTCTTTTCACTGAGGCTCACTACTTTTCTTGTATTGTGCATACGTCCTACCAAAATTAAATGTCACATCGTCGTGAAGTTGCGGCACTATCCCTGTTACCGCATAGTATGACAAACACTTGAAATTGTTCGTGAACATATTACATTGGCTCAGATGCGTTATTTATTGAATTTAGAGCTAAGCCTTTGATTTTTCTTTTCTCTTTTTGATGAAAATATAGACGGCAAAGATGACTGCTAGAGCGAATATAACCAGGTTGAATCGTTTAATCGACTCCATCACGCTCTCACCGTACTTATAAAATAGGGTAAAATAGACACTACATGAGATCGTAGCAGCAACCAGGTCAGATAGAGCAAACTTTAGGGCATTCATTTTTGACAAGCCCGCCGTGAGAAAAAGCCCGTTTCTAACTCCAAATGGAATGAAACGACCAATTATGAGGGTCCAGATACCGTACTTCGCGTAAAAGCCGGATATCTTATCAAGTCGTTCTTGAGGAACCATATTGGCGAAGAGTTTTATCTTAAAAAACTTTGGTCCAAGGAATCTTCCTAGGCTATAGCAAATTAAATCAGCTCCATAGGCACCAAGATAAACGGCTAAAAAAAGCGACCACATCTTCTCTGGACTTTGAGCTGCAATAACTCCTGCTACAAAAAGCATCCCATCTTCAGAGACAGGAATATTTAATCCACCAAGAAGCATTATTGGAAAAATGATCCATGGATTGTCAGCCGCCAAGGCTTGGATTTGAAGGAGTAGTTCTTCCATTAAGCCTTCGACTGTTTATAGGCCCAAAGTTTTTTGAGTCCCCAAATAATAATAAAAACAGTTAGTGCTCCAAAAAACCAAATTTTGAATTCTCGAACTGTTGTGAGAATTTCTCTGCCGTAATAAGAGATTAAGTAAACCTGTGTTGGTACTGAAATTAAAGCAGCGAAGCCATCAACCGCTACAAATTTCCAGGTTTTGGTTCCAAGCATGCCGCAAGCGAGATGACCGGGAAATCGAAGTCCGGGAGTAAATCGAAAAATCCCACCAGCAAAAGCACCATATTTCTTAGTCCAAGAAAAGATTCTCGCTTTGGCTTCAGGACTTAATTTTCTTAAAGCTTTAGATTCAAAAATCTTAGGTCCGAAGTGTTTTCCAAGACTAAAGACTAAAAAGTCCGACAAGAAGACGGCAAAGAAGGCGACGATATCGACATTCAGGGTTTGAACACCTACTGCACCTTCGTAAGGAGGAGGGTATTCAGCTGGGTGATTCGCCATATGGGCGACAAGACCTGAGGAGAGCAAAGTAACTTCTTCAGGAACTGGAAGGCCAAAGCTACTCAGGACCATGAGCATGACAATGATGCCATAAACGATCAGTGGTGAGTATGCATATTGGGCGAAAAAACCCAGGATCTGTTCTTCCATTGCCATGTATCCAGAAGGCTAAATTAAAAAAGGGCCGCCCATAGAGGATGGCCCTTTGAATGCAAACTGTTAAGCTTTTTACTTAAGCTTATTGAAATATTCTTGTGAACCTTTTGGATCTGGCTTCATTGTATCAGCGCCATTGTTCCAACCAGCAGGACAAACTTCGCCGTGCTTAGCTGTGTATTGGTAAGCTTCTACTAGACGTGCATACTCTTCAACGTTACGACCAACAGATAGGTTGTTGATTGAAACATGTTGAACAACGTCTTTATCGTCGATCACGTAAGTTGCGCGAAAAGCAACAGCGCCGTCCATTAGACAACCGTAGTCAGTAGCAACTTTCTTAGTAAGGTCAGATAGAAGTGGGAATTTGATTTCACCAAGTCCACCCTTGTTACGTGGCTGCTGAGTCCATGCAAGGTGAGAGAAAGCTGAGTCAACTGAACAGCCGATCACTTCGCAGTTAAGCTTTTTGAAAGATTCAATTTGGTCTGAAAAAGCTGTGATTTCTGTTGGACAAACAAAAGTGAAATCTAGTGGGTAAAAGAAAAGAACTTTCCACTTACCTTTGAAATCATTCAAAGAAATATTCTTGATGTCACCATTGATGACAGCATCGCCAGCAAAGTTTGGTGCAGTCTTACCTACGATAGATGTAGGTGCAGTTGTGTTTTCACTCATCTGAAAGCTCCTCTTTAGAGTTAGATTAATTAGAAAAAATCTATTTTTAAAAACAGGTTAATGTATTGAGTCTAGGCGAATGATTCAAGTCTCGGAGCGTGAAGATCATTTGATGAAAAACGTCCGGTATGAATAGGAAATATTAGCTTGCGCAATGCATATGCTTGTTTTTATTAAGGAGCAGGCTTAATCTTTGATAAAATAAGCTTAAGTTTTTGATCGTGTAAGTCGAAAAGTCACAATGATATCAATGATTTTGCTTATTCAAATAAGCCCTACTGTTGCTTAGAATAGCTGGGATTTAGGAGTTCCATTATATGACCCAACCAAAAGCTTATATTCCAAACCCCATCGTTATCGAGCAAACTGCCCGTGGTGAGAGACAATACGATATTTATTCGCGCTTATTGCTAGATAGAATCGTGTTTCTTGGTACTGAAGTAAACGATACAGTGGCCAACCTTCTTATCGCTCAGATGCTCTTTATGGAGCAAAGTGATCCTGAGGCGCCAATTCACTTTTATATCAATAGTCCAGGTGGATCAGTTTATGCTGGCCTTGGTATTTACGATATTATGCAACATATCA
>CAXBMT010000162.1:0-6143 GCA_963976925.1 uncultured Bdellovibrionales bacterium | reverse complement strand
GATTTGTGCCGTTTGTTGTTTCTTGTCCAATTAAAAACCATTTGCCATTTTCGACTTCAAACTTAAGATGCTCTTTATCTAGATACTCATCACTCTTAAATGTTTCAATAGATCGACCAATAATATCACCTTGATTAATCTCAATGATGGTATTTTGGACGGTAGACCATAGGTATAGAGTATTTTCTAGTTGATCTCGAGGTGATTTAGTCATTCTAGTAGTTTAATCCGTACGCAGCCCGTCGTCGAGCCTGCTTTTAGTGTTATTTTCAGATTGATTATTATCCCGTGGGAAATACTCCGTTAAAAGTTCTCCGGTTTTATGAATTAAGCCCTGAAGCGTTTCTTCGTATTGACCTTTTTTGAGCAGTGGCAGTGTCTCATTGATCATTTCTTGCCATTTTTCATTGGATACAACTTTCGAAATTCCTGTATCTGCAAAAATATGAATTCTTCTTTCAAAAAATGATAGAAATAGAAGAACACCATTTCTATGTTCTGTCGCAATAACTTGATGTTCAACATAAGCTTGCAAAGCTCTTTGATAAACCTCTTCATTCATTTGCTTCTTTGTAAAAAGAAGTCGTTTTGCCTTTTGATTAAAAGCTAATAAAAAGCCCATGATTATCCCTAGAGCCTGAGCTGCCAAGAATTCGATAGGGTCGTTGGTTGTAAATGGACTTAAATATAGTGCCGATGGGAACAAAATTGATAGAAACAAGGCCCATCTAAAGTGAGCCGAAGGGTAGGAATCACTGGTTTTTAAAAGAACTGGGACAATCTCACCTGTGGATTTCTTTTCATAGTCAGCAACGAGATCTTCGATATCTTGTTTGAATGCATTAGATATAATTTTCATTACCAACCTCCACTCGCGCCACCGCCAGAAAATCCGCCGCCACCGCCAGACCAGCCGCCGCCGCCGCCGGAAAATCCACCGCCACTTCCAAATGAGCCATGCGATCTAGATGAGCCGAGAATGGACGTCGATCTTCTTCTGATTCCAAGAATTGAGTCAACAATGACAGCAAAGATTATGAGAAAAATTAAGAACCCTCCAAATGGTTTACGCCTCGTAGACTTTTTCATCCCAAGACTTGTTGCTTGAGAATCAACTTTTGCAAGGCCTAGAAGACCATTAACACCTACAAGAATACCTGTCGCAAAATCACCTCTTTTAAAATAAGGTGTAAGCGACTGAATGAGCATGCCTGCCTGAGCATCAGTTATGTCGCCCTCAAGACCTTGACCAACTTCAATTCTAATTTTCTTTTCGGCCATCGCCATGATGAAGAGGAGACCCTTATCAGCTTTAGCAGAGCCTAGCTTCCATTTATCCACCGCTTTAATTGAAAAGTTTTCAATTACATCTCCACCCAAATCCTTTGCAATAAAAACTTGAAGCTGAATCCCATTGGTTGTGTAAACTTCCTTTAAAACTTTAGATAGCTGACTCTTTTGACTAAAAGAAAAGATTCCTACTTCATCAATAACTGGACCCGAAAGTTCAGGGACATCTCTTGCAGACAAAGTGAAGCATGTTAAAAGTGCGAAAAGAATATATCTCATTAAAACTCTACTTTTGGAGCGTCTTTAACACTGTCTAGGTTTTCAACTTGATATTGAGGCATTTTTTCAAACTTGTAGAACAAACTGTTTGTCCAAGATGTAGGTGGGACTGTTACTTTATTATTAAAATTCTTTATTGACTCAATATATCTATTTCTTGCAACTGTGATTCTATTTTCAGTTCCTTCAAGTTGGAATTGTAGCTGCTTGAAGTTTTCATTTGACTTCAAGTCAGGATAGCGTTCAACAACAACCATAAGTTTTGATAAAGCACCTGATAGACCAGCTTGAGCTTTTGAAAACTGATTAAGAGTATCTTGATTTAAGTTTTCAATTGGAATATTTGTCTGAGTAGCTTTTGCTCTAGCTTCAATAACGGCAGTTAAAGTCTCTTTTTCCTGCTTGGCATAACCTTTCACAGTATTTACCAGATTTGGAATCAAGTCCGCTCTTCTTTTAAACTGGTTTTGAACTTCGGCCCATGAAGCTTCTACTTCATTTTTGCCTTCAGGTAATGACTGAACACCACAGCCAGTTAAGAAAATAAGTAGAAATGGTATAAGCGCGCTGCGCATAAAGCCTCCGATTTAATCTTGGTTCGAACAATATTGTAAGGTAAAGTAGTATCCTATGTCCAAGTTACCAATTTCAGTATTGATTATTGCTCAAAATGCTTCATTTTCTTTGAAGCGTTGTCTTGATTCACTCAGCGACTTCGCTGAAATTGTCTTAGTTGGTAGTAGCGATGACACTATTGCTATTGCTCAAAACTATAGCAATGTTTGTGTTTATCAAAACCCATGGCCTGGATTTATTGAACAAAGAAACTTCTCAATCGATAAAGCTAGTCATGATTGGTGCTTGATGATGGACTCGGATGAAGCAGTTACAACAGAATTGGTTGACTATATTAGACGAGAAATTGCCAAGCCAGATGCAAAGAAATTATACCGAATTGTTAGAACTGAGTATTTCGAAGGCGTGGCCATCGAAAAGGCTTTTGGTCGTTCTGACTTTCAAGAAAGGCTCTTTCAAACAAATCATATTCGCTATACCGGTGGCAATCACCACGAGCACCTCATTGATGGTCGTTTAGCAAGAGTTGGCGACCCTGACATGGCAGACTTTCCAAGGCATCTTCGAATCCTTCATTGGCCAGGTTATGATATGGACTCTTGGATCAAAAAGCTTCCAAGGTTTGTAACCTTAGTTGCCAATGAAAAAATATCTCGAGGTAAATCAACCTCGGCCCTGACCGTATTATTGACACTTTTTGGAACTTTTTTTCAAATATATGCAAAATCTTGGCGACAGGGGAGAGTTGGCTTTCTTATCTCAGTCAACGAAGCCTGTTATAGAACATTAGTTAAGGCTAAGATGTATGCCAATGGAAACTTCAAAGAAAGCTCAGTAAAAAATCAATTTGAAAAAGAGTTTTTAAATTAGACTTTCATAGAGACTGAGATATTTTTTTGCAGCTACGTCCCAAGAAAAATTAGACGCTCTTTCTTTAAGCCTATTTGCTTGTTTGTCACTAAAAGAATTGATTCCATTTTTTATTGTCTGTAGCATTGATTGTGGGGAGAAATCCTCAAAATAAAAAGCATCCTCTCCGCCGATCTCAGGAAGAGATGTTTTATTAGACAGAAATAGTGGCTTTCCAACAGACATGGCTTCGACGACAGGTAGACCAAAACCCTCTAAAAGTGACGGAAAAATTAAACCTTGGCAATTTTCGTAGTACCACGACTTATTTTCATCTGAGACTTTTCCGACAAAGTGCACGTTTGATGGTTTATTCTTTTGTATTTCTTTTGCATAAACTGAATCGATACTACCAGCGATGATAAAGTCCTTATCGCTTGATAGCTTAGCCATTTCAACGATTGTATGAACATTTTTTTTCTCTAGAACAGTTCCGATATTAAAGAAAAAAGGCTTTAAGATTTCAATGGCCGGCTTCTCAGCAGCCTTAAGTCTAGGAACACCATTATAAATCGTAGATATATTGTTTAGATTTGGAAAAACCTTAAGAACTTCAGCTTTAGTATAATTTGAAATACAAACAATATGTTTTGCACCTTTAACTAACGATGAAATTTTTATTAGTATGTCAGATTTTTCATTTGGTTTTTCTATAAGATCATTTAAGTCATGAATTGTTAAAATATAGTTACTGCTTCTTTTAGGTTTATATCGAGAGTCTTGGTGAGTTAGATGCCAAAGCTTTGCTCTAGGTGTGAATAATGAAAACTTAAAAAGCGTTCTTCTTTCGCTAATTGTATGTATGCCTGGAATTGAGAAGTGATGTGGCAAGATAGCAGAGATATTTAGATGATGATTATTCTTTGAGATGGCATTGGCCAAAGATTGGCTAAATTGACCGAGACCCGAAAAAGGGTCTCGTATTTTTTCTAATTCAATAATGATGTCTGGTTGCAATTAAGACTCACAAGCATTTAAGTTCACCATTAGTGTATTCTAAAACTCCATCTGCACGCAAATCATCAACTCTAATAGCAAAAGAAATCTCTTCTTGCTCTAATTCTTCTTGTAAGCCAATGATTTGATCAGCTAAATCTTTAAGACTATCAAGCTTAACAACCAGTGATACTAGAAACTCTCTACTATCGTTAATTTCACTTACTCTTGAACTAAACCAAAATGTTGTAGCTAAAGCAAAAACAAATGTTCCGGTTAGTATTTTGCCGACTGCTGTTTTATTTCCAGACTTAAGGCCGTTCATCAATTTTGCCATGACAGTTACGCCCTCTGCAGATGACTTCATTCTTTTAATCATTAAACCGGCCAAAATAAATGAGCCAAGCCCTGTGCCGATTGCAACGTTTCTATTAAAACGACCATCCGCTTGAAGAGCTCTTGCTTCATCGTCTAGTGCTTCAGCTAAAAGCGCGATTTCTCTGGAGTCAGTTGTATCGACTAAAAGATCTCTGATTTCTCTTGCTCTTGACCTTTCTGCTTGTAGGTCTTGCATGGCAGCCAGTGCTTCTTTCATCTCTTGAATCTTTATTTCTTTTGACTTCATAAAGGCACATTTATCAAGACCTTGTGCAAAGCTGGCTGAAGTTACAAATAAGCTTAGAATAAGTGTTAATGCGGTTGTCTTCATAGAGATCCTGTGGATTATTATTTTTAATAAATAGTTATTATTAATGAAGCAATACTTGTGCCAAGAAAGGATGGTTAAGTACCAGTAATTATGAGGTTCAACTGTATAATTTTTAGACACTAAATTAATTAAATTAATCAGTCAGGTATTCCGATAAGTTCTTGATGCGAAATAACTTTATAGGCATATTTTTGATTCTATTCATGCTTGCAACAGGCTTATGGAATAGAGGCGATTCTCATATATCGTCAAACCGATCACCCGCTCAAGCTGCGATTTGGGTCAGCTGCGCTCAAGCCTTTAGAACAGTCATGACGATCACGAGAAGCCCTTGGTTTGGCTTTATTCGTCGTGTGCCTACACCTCACTTAAGAAAGCTTGATGGTTCTGTCGTCAATCAATTAACTGATGAGTTTTTGTTAGAGCTACAGGCTGGTAAAGAGCTTAGTGAGTTTAATCCAAATACTATTGAAGAAACCTTAGCACTTATTGAAGCTACACTTGTGTCTCGTGGTTCAGCTAGAGTTGATTATGAACGCATGGACTTTTTAAAGAAAGGAAAACTGGCGTCACTTTTAAGACAGCTTGATAAGCCTTCTCGCTTTAGTATGGAATCATATGAAAACATTTGGAGTGAGATTTTTATCACTAGGATTGGTAGATGGGAGAGTTATAAGAGTATATTTGATGGAGATCACGCAAAAAAAACAGCGATTATGCTCTTAATGCAAGAAGAGATTGCTAAGCTTGGTCTAGAAAGAGCCGCTAGAAAGTATGGCATGTTTGAAAATCCTGAGGGAGTCGTTAGAAGGTTCAAAAACTCTAAAGTAGGCCGGTTCCTGGCAGTTTCTATTTTCAATATCCCCGTTGCTCTTGGAATGCCACCACTTGTACTTCCAAGATTCAAGAAGCCAAGGTTGCCTGAACAACTAGCAAGGGACCTTATAGACCAAGGTATGACAGATATTAATATCTCTAAAGTTGATGATTTTTTAAAGGACTATAGTTCAGGACGCTTTGGTATTAACCTAGATAAGCTTGAACGATATGAGCTTATCAGACGCACCTACAGCGCTGGTCTTGGAGCTTACTTTTTAGTGCTTGCAGTCTGGGAAACAGTTGTTAGAAATAGTGAAATAACTGAGGAAGAAGAACCCTTAGCCGAAACGATTACAGATATACAGGAATTATTAAGTAGTGCAGAAGAACTTGAAGAGCAGGGTTATGATATCTTTGAAGATCAAGAAGCTAACCCTCATGTTAAACTTTCAAGAGAGTGCCAAGACCTTAAAGAGTGTCTATCTTCTTTTGGGGATTATGATCAAATTGATAAAAACTCTGTGGAGTACAAAGACTGTAAAGACTTTGTTGATCCACAGAATAAATGTCAAGAATTCTAGTAAGGTACAATTAATCCTGGATAGCCGACACCTATTACTTCTGG
>CAXBMT010000161.1:0-6189 GCA_963976925.1 uncultured Bdellovibrionales bacterium | reverse complement strand
AGAAAATAATATAAGCAACTGCTGACAATACCGTCATCGCTCTAATCACTGGGAAATCAGAAGAGTTAATCGCATTAAGCGTAATACTTCCAAGCCCTGGAATAGAGAAGAAGCTCTCAAGCAGTAGAGCTCCTAATATTAAAAATGGAATTTGAATCACAACATAAGTGATAATAGGAATCATCGCATTTTTGAGTACGTGCTTAAACAAAATGACTCTTTCAGATAGCCCCTTAGCGCGAGCTGTTCTGATATAGTCTTGATAGATTTCATCCAACATGATGGTTCTGTAGAAGCGAACATCAGGTCCAACTGAAAGCATCACCCAAATAATGGCTGGCAATAGAATATAAGGAATGAAGTATGGAAAACCATAGTCATAGCCTGAGATTTCGAACCAGCCTAACTTGTAAGCGAAGAACCACTGACCAAAAAGAATATAGGCTAAGCTGGAAACAGACATTAATGTCACACAACCAACAACTGTGATTTTATCAAAAAGTGAACCGCGGTAAAAAGCCACTAACAGCGAAATTGAAATACCAAGAACTGTCGAAATAAAGAATGCCGGAAATGAAAGCGTTGCCGAAGGGATGGCGCCAGCTTTAATCATGACAATAATTTCTTGCTTAGTAGACCAAGATCTTCCGAAGTCAAAAGTAAAAGCACTTTTAACGATGTCGAAATACTGAAGCCACATTGAACGGTTAAGTCCCAGCTGCTCACGTATCTCAACCACTTGCTCAGCCGTAGCATGCTTTCCAAGGATGATTAATGCTGGATCTGGAGCCACAACATTAAAGATTAAAAAGATAATTGCACAGACCCCTAGAATCACCGGAATGACATAAAGAAGTCTGCGAAGGATATAAGCGTAAATATTCACGTTAACTCGTTATAATTTTTCTAATGCAACTTTTTTAGCAGCAAGATCAACATCAAGGTACTTTTCAGTTCCCGCTTCAAAGTCAGTAATTACATAGTTTTTAAGCCATGAATGCTTAAGTACATAGTTCTGACGGTGAACTCCGTAAATCCATGGCATTTCTTCAGCTGCCATACGAGTCATCTTCTCGTAAAGCGCTGTACGCTCTGGAGTATCTTGCATTGTAGAAGCTGATTCATACAAACGGTTAAATGCTGGATTGTCATAACCTGATCCGTTAGCACCCGGAACACGGTTTGGTCCATATAGAAGCTGAAGGAAGTTTTCAGCATCAGGATAGTCTGCACCCCATGCAATTCCCCAAAGTTCAACCTGGCGCTTATCAATTTTCTTTTGAAGTTCTGGCCATGTGTTTTGAACAACTCTTAACTTAACACCAATTTTTGCAAACTGTTGCTTTGTGTACTCTCCAATTTGGCGAGAAACAGTTGAAGACGGGCAATCATAAGTAAGCTCTTTAAGACCTTTGCCTTCTGGGTATCCAGCTTCAGCTAAAAGCTTTTTAGCTCTTGCGACTTCTTCTTCTTTACCGTGTCCACGATAAGAGTTTTTGAAATCTTTCTCATAACCAGCGATCCCTGGAGGAACAAGTGATTGAGCCGGAAGTGCACGATTGTTATAGAAAAGCTTATTAGCAGTTTCTACGTCATAAGCCAGAGAAAGTGCCTGACGTAGCTTCTTGTTCTTAAGAAGATCAAGATCAAGATTAAAAGCCGTGTAAGTCACATCAAGAGAAGGTTGAATCAAAAGATCAATACCTTTGCTTGAAAGATCTGTTGCTAGCTGATTAGTAGGTGTAACTGCAGCATCAAAGTTATCTTTTGGAATTCCAATATAATCAAGGTTTCCTTTTTGGAAGTTCAACCATCTAGGCTGATCTTCTTTAATAATATTAACGACGACTTTTTCAACTAATGGAAGTTTTTTACCACAATATTCCTTTGCAATTTTTTCAAACTCTTCACTTGCTTCACATGGAAAAGTTTTTTCACGATAGTTAGGATTTTTAACGTATTCGATTCTGTTTGTTTGCTTGAATACTGGGAGAATAAATGGTCCAGTTCCAACAGGGTGATTCAAGAACTCAGTTCCGTAAAAATCGACCACTTCTTTTGCAACAGCTGAAGTAAAAGTCATTGCTAGAGAATAAAGAAACTGTGGAAATGGCTTAACAAGAGTAAATTGAAGAGTGTGGCTATCAAGCGCCTTCATTCCTTCAACAACTTCATCATAATTAACAGTTTCGGCTTTAGTATTTTTCTCTCTCCACTCATTTAAGCCTTTAATTTTGCCATCAATTGTCCACCAGCCAAGACCTTGAAGTTTTGGATCAGCTAGACGCTTAATTGAGTAAACAAAATCTTCAGCTACAAGTTCACGACCCTTTCCACCAGGAAAAGCTTTGTCGTCATGAAACGTAACACCTTTTTTAATTTTAAAAGTATAAGTTAAGCCATTGTTGCTAACTTCAGGCATTGACTCTGCAAGGTTTGGCGCTAATTGATATGGGCGTTTTAGGTAATTATAATCAAGCAGACTCTCATACACTCTTGCTGTCTCATTTGATGAGTAGCGATCGTTTGAATAGATAGGATCCATTCCTTTAACTTCACTTCCAACAACAAGGTTTAGAGTCTTTTCATTTAACTCTTCTTTTTTTGTACATGAAATCATCGAGAACACAGAAACGATGAGTACAGTTAGTAACGATAACTTATTCATATGAACCGTCCTTATAAATAACCAAAATACTTTTAAGCGATTGTAATGAGGCTTTATATATAAATTTGTGCGTGATTTCTACTTTCTTTATGGATTACTACTAATGCGTAGCAAGATTCCGACATTCATTTGTGAATAATTCTAGCGTCGCCTGCTGATTTGTAACACCATTCTTATAACTTAGAGTTTGCCTTGAAAAATAACTGTCATTATTAAATGCATGTAGTGTCAAATTGACACTCTCGTGATCGCTTAACGCACTAGTTAAAATCAGTTGATCTTTACTTTGACTAACTTCAGCATTTGGTAATTTCATCATGTTCCTGGCAATAATCCACTCACGCCAAGTTAGTAAAAACTTTCTAATTGATTCTGAAGATTTAATTCTTTTATAAAAGTTTCCTGAGATTTTATTGTCTTTAAGAGAGATTTTTAAAATCTCTTCACCATAAATGGGAAGATCTAAAGATACTGTAAATGAATCTTTTTCAAATTTCAGTGTAGAGTAATAATCAAAAACATGTTTTTCTCGGCCGTATTCGATTCGCCCTTTTCCAGAGCTTTCAAGACACCATCCCATAAATGCTTTTTGATTATTTTTTTCAATTGAGGCGGTGTTAAAGAGTGAACAACCGCCGAGAAGAATTAAGACTACTGCTTGGAGGCAGGCAAGCGCACCGACTCTAAACTCTGAAGAGCCTTGATGACTTCGTCCTTGTCGGTTTTGATTTTGCTTAATTTTAAAGCCTCCACATAATACTTTTTGGCCATGTCAAAAGATTCAAGCTCTTTATAGACAATAGCCAAGTGCTTTGTAATCACTGGATCATCTGATACCAGTTTTACAGCTTTATGAAGTTCTGCCAAAGCTTTTTCAAGTTTTCCAGTTTTAAAATAGTACCAACCCAAAGAGTCTCTAATATAACCGTCTTTTGGAGCCAGCTTAATTGCTTCATTAATAAGCGAGTAGGCTCTATCCATTTCTTTACCTTGCTCAAGCAAAGTGTAACCAATGAAGTTCATCGCATGCGGATCTTTTGGATCACGATCAAGCATTTTTTGAACAAGACTTATAGCTTCATCATGTCTTTTAGCGCGATCAAGTAATGATGCTAGATAAAGTTCATGAGTTTTATCAAAGCCAGAACCATCTTGAACGCTAGATAATGCTTCAATTGCGCTATCTACTCTCCCAAGTGTTTCATAAAAGCTAGCTAAAACTAAATGCATGCCTACTTTCATCTCATCATGACTAGCGGTGTACTCATTGATTTGTCTTTTCAAATCTTTCTCTGGCTCGTTGTCACCTTTAGCAGCTTTATTCAAGGCTACGACATTAAGAATCTGTGTTACCTGAAGTGCACTCTCATGAAACAGAGCTGAGTCAGACGGTATTTTTTGAAATGTTGCCATTGCATCTTCTAGACGATCTGTATCCTTATACAACGACCCTAAATAAAAAAGAACTTTATCAGAGTCAGGAATTGCAACGAGGATTTCCTTAAAGGCTCCAATGGCTTCATCCATTTTACCGGCATCTGTATAGAGAATTCCCAGCCTAACCTTTAAGTTTAAATTCTCAGGGTCTAAACTTGATAATCTCTCTGCATAAGGCAGAACTTCTTTATAGTTAGAAGTAGCAAACATAACTTGAACGATTCTTGATAGAACTTGGAAATTTGAAGGCTTAACTTTTAGAAACTTCTGATAAGTTTTAATAGCGTCTTTGTACTTTTCGGCTTCTTCAAAGTGAACACCTACAGCCAGCGCTGCTTGATGAAAACTTGGTTGAATCTTTAACGCTTTCGTAAAATAAGATAGAGCCGCTTTAGGGTTCTTTTCATCTTGTGCAATTTTACCAAGATAGTAAGTAAAGACGGCATTTTTAGGATTAGCTTTTTGGCACTTATTTAAAAGTGACTTAGCATTTTTTCCGTCTTTCTCTACGGCGTACGCTTTGGCCAAAAAGAGACATGCTTCTTCACTCTTTTTATTTTTACTTAAAACATCGGCGTAAGTCTTTTTAGCAAGATCAGGCTTTTCTAGAGCCGTATATATTCCACCAAGAACTAAGCCTAGTGCTTCTTCTTTACCTTTTGACTCTTTGTATAAATATTTTAAGTGTGGTTCTGCTTCGACTAGCTGCCCAGAGCGAATAAGCTCAACAGCATAACGTTTTTGAATGTAAAGATCCTTAGGGTTCATTTTATGAACCTGCTTTAATAGCATCGATGCTGTGTGTGGATCATCTCTTAGAGCTGCATCATTTGCTTTTAAAAATAAGTCGCTAGATAAAAACTCAATAGCCTTTGGCCCAGCCTTAATTGCTTGCTCAGACATCGTAGTTAACTGTTTTTCAACTTGTTCTTTTAACGCTTGTTCATCGATTGGCTTTTGAACCTCTTGAGTTGCCACCTGATTATTCTCTTCACTAAAATGAGAACAACCAAACAGTGCTAAACTAATAATAAAAAAGGATAAGAAAGAATTTAGTTTTGCATATTTCATCAGTGACCATTCCTCAGGTTAGAAAGCTTACGCTCCTCACCTAACTCATCGACGCCATAGGACTAAATCTTAGAAACACTAGGTTTAATCGCGATTTTTCCCCAAACCGGCATCAATTACCTAAATATAATTATAACAATGATGCAACGCTCAGATATTTTTCCGCACGAAAAGTCTGACTTTCACGACATTTCGGCGTCTTACGAATGACTCTTATGGCCGATTTTCTTGACACAGGCCTAGCAAGCTTGCTACTTACGTTATCGACGAGGAGCGATGCAAATCAATCTGTTGATGCGCATCTCATTATATAGACGTAAGTCTCTGTTTTTACATCGTCCCCGCTTATGCTTAAGAAAAACTAACGCAAAGCAGGGAAAAAAGTACACTAGATGTTAACAAACAGGCTGATTCTATGTATAACGCCCTTGGCTGCATTAAATAGCTAACTAATTTGTTCTGAAACAAGAAAGCTTAACGTTAGATAACTTTCTTCACATAGGGGAAAAAAGATGACTGAAGTACGTATTATCAAGCGCTACCAAAACCGCAAGCTCTATGACACTCATCAGAGTTGCTACGTGACACTAGAGGAAATCGCTCAGATTATCCGCGAAGGTCATGAAATCCAAGTGATCGACAATAAGACGAAAAACGACATCACTTATCAAACTCAATTGCAACTTCTTGCAGACCAAGAGCGTAAAGCTCTTAACGCAAAAGACGTTGAGCTTCTTAAGCGTGTTATTCGTTCAGACGACGGCACTTTCACTGGCTACATCAAAGCCCTTGAGAACAAAGTTGGTGGAGAGCTTGCTACTCCAAAAACTGAAGAGTTCAAGCCATTTATGGCAACTGAAATGAACGCTTCTGTTGAAACACCTTCTACTTTGAACTAAAATCTAGGGGTTCTAAACAATTGAACCCCAAGGTTTTATTTTGAAAAAGATAATTAAAAGTTTCGCTAAGATCCCTATGAAAACATTTTTTATAGGTTTTGTGAAAAAAAACAT
>CAXBMT010000160.1:0-6209 GCA_963976925.1 uncultured Bdellovibrionales bacterium | reverse complement strand
CCAGTCACAAATTCTTCTTGGATTGTTTGTACAAACTCTGTCTGTATAAGGAACATCACGACAAGTTTGAGATCCGGCTTGGTTGCTACATTGTTGACGTGTACCTTGTTGGCGACATTGGCGTTGACCATTAACGGTTGTACAAACATGATTAGGAACTGTTCTACAAACGCGACGATCAGGACCTCTTGTACACTGTCTACGAGTTCTGGTTACATTGCGACAAACTTGATCATTAACTGTTCTACAAACATTGTGACCAGGTTCTGTACGACATTGTTGGCGATAACGAGTTTCATAACCGCATACTTCTTCAGTATATGGAATTTGGCGAGTGCAAGTAGATGGATACTGTTCTTCTTTGTAGCGAATGATTTCGGTTTCAAGATCAAGCTCAAAGCTATCAGCATTTTGCCCATCATAATTTATAACTTTAGATGACTCTGCATTTGCACTAAAAACAACGCAGCACATGAATAGTAAAAGAAATAACTTCTTCATTAACGGATCTCCTTCCCTTGATCGCAATTTAATAGATAGAAAGAGATAAGCAATTGATATGCCAATGAAATTTATTGTGTGCGATGTGTAAAGCTGTTGAAACTATGTAAAAAGGAAATAGTCAGCATGACCCTAGTGCCACTATGACACTGAAAAAGATTCACACTATGACACCGTAGCAATTAAGTATAAAGCCGCCTTCTTGTCATAGAAATAAGCAAAAGGTATCTAAACGCCAGAGGATCTAATGCAACAATTGGATATTATTCATATGCGTCGTTGTTTCGAACTTGCGAAACAAGGACAATATACAGCTTCTCCAAACCCGATGGTTGGATGCGTAGTTGTACGCAATAATGAAATCATAGCTGAGGGATATCACAGAAAAAAAGGCGAAGCTCATGCAGAACGTGATGCGCTTTTAAAAATAGACAACGCAAAGGGTGCGACACTTTACTGCAACCTAGAGCCCTGTTGTCACACAAAGAAAACGACACCCCCATGTGTTCCACTCATCATAGAAAAACAAATATCTCGCGTTGTTTTAAGTAATATTGATCCTAATCCACAAGTTAGTGGACAAGGAATAAAATTACTTCGAGACGCAGGGATTATGGTCAACGTAGGGATTCTAGAGCAAGAAGGAAGTGAGCTTAATAAAGCATTCTTTCATTCAATGAAATACTCAAGACCATATATTACGCTAAAGTTTGCCCAAACTCTTGATGGTAAGATGGCAACTTTAAGAGGTGATTCGAAATGGATTACGTCCGATAAGTCTAGAGCTCGTGCCCACAAGTTAAGAGTTGAAAACGACGCAGTCCTTGTTGGTGGTAGAACTTTAAATTTAGACAATCCAAAACTGACTCCACGTTTTGGCCATGAAGAACTCGGTAAATGTCCTTATCGTATCGTAATTGGTAATCCCGATAAGATGGATAAAAGTGCTAACTTATTTAATGATGAATATCGAGATCGCTCAATAATCTTATCAACGAATGATAGGGCAGCATTTGATCCATCCATTAAGAGAATGGAAATTGGATCAACTGTCGATTGGCAGAAAGTCTGGTCAATGCTTCATGATTTAGAAATAAGAAGTCTCTTGATTGAGGGAGGGCCCCAAGTCCTTTCAAGTATTATAGAGCAGAACGCTTTTGATGCCGTTGAAGTTTTTATTGCACCAAGAATATTAGGAGATGGCATTGCTATTTCTGGTCGCGCTCAAGAGTTAATGAAAAATACAATTCAATTAAGTGGCGAAGATATCCACTTAAGTGCCAGGAGAAATTAATGTTCACAGGACTTGTTAAAGAAATGGGACAATTGGTTTCTTCAGTCACGACGGCTGAAGGTAAGAGATTGAAAATCAAGGCACCAAAACTTATTGGTGAGATTGCTGTTGATGACTCTGTAAGCGTTAACGGAGTTTGCCAGACAGCGGTTAAGATTGACGGTGATTGTTTTGAAATGATTGCCGTTCATACCACTCTAGAAAAGACGACTCTTGGTAAGCTAAAACAAGGTGATAATGTAAATCTAGAATTGGCCCTTAGAGCAAGTGATCGATTAGGTGGTCATATTGTCCAGGGGCATGTTAACGGCACAGCTGAGCTTCAACATGTCGAAAATTTCGGTGAAAACTATAATTTAAGATTTAAAATCCACAGTGATTTAAGAAAGTACATTATAGCTGAGGGATCAATTGCCATTGATGGGATAAGCCTAACTGTCTCTGCAATCGGTGATCATTGGTTTGGTGTAACAATCATACCGCACACTTGGCATAATACTGTATTAGGTCAACGTAGCGTTGGTGATAAAGTTAATATTGAGGTTGATGTCTTAGCTAAGTATATCGAGAACCTTATAACGTTTAATTCAAAACCAAATCCATCAAATATAAGTGAAAGCTGGCTTAAGGAAAGAGGGTTTTAGTGCTTGATTCAATCGAAAGCGCCATTGAAGATATCAAAAACGGAAAAATGATTATCGTCGTTGATGACGAGGACCGTGAAAATGAAGGCGACTTCATTATGGCAGCTGATCTTGTCACTGACGAAGCCATTAATACCATGGCTTCACTTGGTAGAGGTTTAATTTGTACGCCAATGGAAAGAAACCATGCCATGGCATTGAATCTTCCATTGATGGTAAAGCAGAACGATTCAGCTCACCATACAGCTTTTACAGTTTCTATTGATCATAAAAACGCAGGAACAGGAATTTCTTGTTCAGATCGTGCAACTACAATTAAAGCCTTAATCGATAAGCAGTCAGTCGCGGATGATTTTCTACGTCCAGGTCATATCTTTCCATTAATTGCCAAAGATGGTGGCGTCTTAACTCGCCCAGGTCATACTGAAGCTTCAGTTGATTTTTGCAAGCTTGCTGGCCTTAATCCTGTTGGTGTTATTTGTGAAATCATGAATGATGATGGAACAATGGCAAGACTTCCTCAGTTGAAAGAAATGGCCAAGGACAAGGGTTTCAAGCTTGTTAGTATTGAGCAGCTTAAAAATTATATACAAAAAAATCCGATGGCGAGGATGGAGTCAAAATTATACTTACAAGAGACGATTCCACTGCCGACAAAATTTGGAAGCTTTCAGTTAAGTATGTTTGAGGATCCAATTCAAAATGATCACCATATTGTCATCCATATGGGTGAACTGAAATCTGAGGACCCGGTACTCGTAAGAATTCACTCAGAATGCTTAACCGGTGATGTGTTTGGATCACTTAGATGTGACTGCGGCGAGCAATTAGAACTTTCTATGAAAGAAATTGCTAAACGCGGTGTTGGTGCAATTGTTTATCTACGTCAAGAAGGACGCGGCATCGGTCTGCCTAACAAAATTAGAGCATATGCCCTTCAAGATAAAGGCCTTAATACTTTTGAAGCAAACAAGGCATTAGGTCTTCCCGAAGACTCTAGGGAATATAAATCTGCCGTAAATGTCTTAAAGATTTTAGGCGTTAAAAAGGTAGAACTTATTACTAATAATCCACAAAAAATTGCAGCACTAGAAGCTGCTAAGTTCGAAGTTGTAAACCGCCACGTTATTAAAAGTACTTCGAATAAGTTTAATAGCAGTTATCTGTCAGCTAAAAAGAATATTACAAATCATCAAATACACTTGAATTAATAGGAGCATTATATGGGACCAATTTTTGAAGGAACACTAAAAGCAGATGGACTTAAGATTGCGATCGTTGCTTCTAGGTTTAATGACTTTATCGTATCTAAGCTTGTCGATGGTGCAAAAGACTGCTTTATTCGTCACGGTGGTGATAGTTCAGATATGGCCATGGCATGGGTTCCTGGTGCATTTGAATTACCCCTAATGGCAAAAAAACTTGCTGAATCTAAAAAGTATGATGCTGTTGTTTGTCTAGGCGCTGTAATTCGCGGCTCAACTGCTCATTTTGATTTTGTCGCCGGAGAAGCAGCCAAGGGAATATCTCGCGTTAACTTAGATACGGGTATCCCAACAATATTTGGTGTTATTACTACCGATACAATTGAGCAAGCGATTGAGCGAGCTGGAACAAAAGCTGGTAATAAAGGTTGGGAGGCTGCTCTATCAGCTATAGAAATGAGCACTCTTCTTAAGCGAGTTGAGATCTAAAGCAATCGTACATTAAAATCGCTCCGGCCCCCGCAGCATTGAGGTGGGCCACTTCTTGCTTCATTGGAATTTTTAATAATTTGTCGCAAGCGCCTCGTATATCCTTTGCTATTCCATGACCTTCACTTCCAATAACAATCGCAGACTTATGCGCCCAAGTATGCAAAGTCAAAAAAATGCTGTCTGTTTCATTTGCCCCACCAACAACATCATAACTTTGATCTTGTAGCTTTTTAATGGCGCCAGATAAATTATATGTATGGTGCCACTTCATGAAAAAGATATTACCCATTGATACACGAATGCAGCGTCTAATAAAGGGATGGCAAGTATCGTGATCAAAAATAACATTTTCTATCCCAAGGCCAGCAGCACTTCTAATTAATGCTCCTACGTTTTCTGGAGAACTAACAGAATTAAGAATAAGACAATTTCCAGTAAGCTTATCTATTGAACTAGACGTCGGAAGCTTTGCCATCGCTATAACACCTTGGTGATATTTATAGCCAATAAGTTGTTCCATCTCTTTCTTTGGGAGACAGAGAATATTTGTAAAACTGTTCAGCGCTAAAGAGCTCGTCTCTAGCCACTGCGGGGTTGCAAGTAAGACCTCAGCCTTTTTATGAACTAAGATAAACTTGTCAATAGCTCTTTCGCTTTCAATAACGATGGAATCATTATCAAGTGCATTTCTACCTTTGAGCGAGCGAAAGCAATCTAATCTTGAATCATCAAGTGAAACATTGATCATGACTTTAAGACTTTTTTTAGAAACTTGCCGGTATGAGATTTCTTAACCTTGGAAAGCTCTTTTGGAGTTCCTTGTCCGATAATTTCTCCACCGTTAACTCCACCTTCGGGTCCAAGGTCTATAACCCAATCAGCTGACTTTATGACATCAAGATTATGCTCAATAACAATGACCGAATGTCCTTGGTTAACAAGATCGTTGATAGCGGCCAGGAGAAGGCGAATATCTTCAAAGTGAAGTCCAGTTGTTGGCTCATCTAGGATATAAAGACAATGTCCTTTAGTTCTCTTTGCCAATTCACGTGATAGTTTAAGCCTTTGAGCTTCACCGCCAGAAAGAGTAGTTGCTGGCTGACCTAGGGTCATATAGCCAAGCCCAACACTATCAAGAGTTGAAAGAACGCGATGAATTTTTGTGTGATTAGCAAAGAAAGGTACTGCCTCAGAAATAGTCATATTGAGTACGTCTGAGATGCTTTTGCCACGGTATAAGATGGAAAGTGTTTCGCGGTTATAGCGAGAACCCTTACATTCACTACAAGTGATAAATATATCCGGAAGAAAGTGCATTTCAACCTTTTTAACACCATTGCCTTCACACTCATCACAGCGCCCACCCTTAACGTTAAAACTAAAGCGACCTGGCTTATAGCCACGAATTTGTGATTCAGGTGTTTTCGAATAAAGGGTTCGAATATCATCAAATAAATTCGAATAGGTGGCAGGGTTAGAATGTGGAGTTCGCCCAATTGGAGACTGGTCTAGCTCAATAAGTGTATCAACGTGTTCGACACCACTTAGTGCCTTATGGTTTCGACGATACCAGAGATGTTTATTCGCGCGATCGAGTTTATGCTTAATAGATGGAACAAGCACTTCATGGATTAAGCTTGATTTTCCAGAACCTGAAACACCTGAAACAACACAAAGAACACCAAGAGGGATATCAACATCTACATCTTTTAAGTTATTTGCTTTGGCTCCGTTAAGTTTTAGCCAGTTTGTTGGGGTTCTAAGTTCTGTTGGTGGCTCAATACTTTTTTCTCCACGCAAATATGAAGCTGTTATTGATTCTTTATTTTTTAAAAATTTATCGCGCTTGTCTGCGGCTACGACAATCCCGCCGTTTACGCCAGCTCCTGGGCCCATATCAATAATATAGTCCGACTCCATCATCGTTTCTTCGTCATGTTCTACGACAAGTACGGTATTTCCTAGATCTCTTAAAGACTTTAGAGTTTCTATGAGTTTTAAATTATCTCGCTGGTGTAAGCCAATACTTGGTTCATCAAGAACAATACCTTGACCTCGCGCATAAATCAAGGT
>CAXBMT010000159.1:0-6260 GCA_963976925.1 uncultured Bdellovibrionales bacterium | reverse complement strand
TATAGGTTTGAATCTTGTAATATTGAGATGATTGATAAGCTCGTCATTCCAGCAATGATTAAAGGCAGAAACTGGAATGTTAGTGGTCGTTTGAGCTGTGTCAAAGACTAAAGCTTAGGTTAAGACAAGCATTGCTTAAAACCTCAAATTCTGAGACATTATCACTTTAAATACCTCAAAAAATAGGTTGATTCATGAAGATATGTATTCTGTCACGTGGCCCCAAACTATACTCTACATCTAGACTGGTAGAAGAAGCTAAATTAGCTGGGCACGAGGTTGAAGTTATTGATCCGACAAGATGTTTTATGAATATCGCTTCAGGCAAACCAATCGTACATTACAAAAATAAAGATCTTGATTACTTTGATGCCGTAGTTCCAAGAATTGGAGCCTCAATTACATTCTACGGAACTGCTGTTCTAAGACAATTTGAAATGAGTGGCTCGTATGCCGTCAATGAATCTGTCGCGATTACGAGATCAAGAGATAAGCTTCGTTCACTACAAATTATGTCTAAGCATGGTCTTGGTATGCCTGTAACGGGCTTTGCCCACTCAACTCGTATGACGAATGATCTTATTAAGATGGTTGGTGGAGCTCCGTGTATCATAAAAATGCTTGAGGGAACTCAAGGCAAGGGTGTTGTGCTAGCAGAGAGTAATAAGGCAGCTGAAGGCGTGATTGACATGCTAAGAGGCTTAAACGCTCACTTTCTTGTACAAGAATTTATTAAAGAAGCAGGTGGAGCTGATATCAGATGCTTCGTCGTAGGTGATAAAGTTATAGCCTCCATGATGAGACAAGGTGCAGAAGGTGAGTATCGCTCAAATCTTCACCTTGGTGGATCTGCAAAAGCCGTTTCAATTACACCCGAAGAAAGAGCGGCAGCTATGAAAGCTGCCAAGGTTATGGGTCTTAACGTTGCAGGCGTTGATATTCTTAGATCAAAACGTGGCCCGCTAATTATGGAAGTGAATTCTTCTCCAGGACTTGAAGGGATTGAAAAGTACACTGAAAAAAATGTGGCTTCTTCGATCATAAAGTATATTGAAAAAGCTATCTCTGAGAAAAAAACGAACAAAACAAAGGGCAAAGGCTAGTGTCCGCTAAGTTTGTCCTTGATGGACAAGTAATCAAGCTTGGAGAAAGAAAGAAAATTTTTCTTCGAGTAGCGGCTCTTTATGACTATACCGATATAAGTATTCCTATAGAGGTCGTTAGAGGTAAGGTCGACGGTCCAACTATATTTATATCTGCAGCCATTCATGGTGATGAGATTAATGGTGTTGAAATTGTCAAAAGAGTCTTGAAGAGAGTCTCAATTGAAAAGCTCAAGGGAACAATTATTGCGATACCGATCGTTAACGTTTTTGGCTTTAACAATCTTTCAAGATATCTTCCAGATAGAAGAGATTTAAATCGTTCCTTCCCTGGTAAAAAATCTGGCTCGCTAGCTTCAAGGCTTGCTTCAATTTTCATGAAAGAAATCGTCAGTAAATGTACTCATGGAATCGATTTACATACTGGTGCAGTTCATAGAACAAATCTTCCTCAAATTAGAGCATGTCTAGATGATCCTGATACTAAGACTCTTGCCAAGTCATTTGGTGTTCCAGTTGTCATTGATTCCTCTCTAAGAGATGGGTCTTTACGTGAAGCTGCAAGAAGAAAAGGTATTCCGATGCTTTTATTTGAAGGTGGAGAAGCTTTAAGGTTTGAAGAGAGTATCATCAAAACAGGTGTTAAGGGCTGTATGAGTACGATGAGAAGTATTGGAATGCTGCCAAAGCTTAAGCAAGTGGGAAATAAAGCGGAACAAAAAATTTATATTGCGAACGATAGTTATTGGATTAGAGCACCTCATAGCGGCTCATTTATCATTAATAAAAATATTGGGGCTAGAGTTAATAAAGGGGATTTATTAGCGAAAATCTCTGATCCATTTGGAGAAAGCATTCATCATGTTTTAGCTGATAATGATGGTATTCTCATTGGTTTAACTAAGATTCCTTTAGTTAGTTGTGGCGATGCTATGTTTCATGTTGCTCGCTTTAGGAACGCTAGAAATGTCCATAAAGCCATTGAATCTTATGATGAGCTTATTTAGATTTTTTAAGAGCGAGATAAGACTTTGAGGGATCAATGATAAACTTGCCTTTCATTGCCTGACGGCCAAATAACATCTGAAAACCCATGAGTGAACGATTTGTTAGAGTAATTTGAATCGTCCATTCTTCGCCAAACAAAACAGCTGTAGTCTCGATGACAGGTCTTCTTTCCATTTGTCCATTTGATGATCTTACTTTTCTAAATTCTAGAACTTCGTGATCAATTTTTTTAAGTTTAAGACCATCAAGGACTTCATGAACAATCTTGCATTTTACGAATGTCTTCTTACCTTTTTTATAAACTTCAATATCTTCAGCATGAAGCGAAGATGTGGCCGCTCCAGAATCAGTCTTAATCTTCAAGGATTTTATCCCTAAGTCTGGTAATGAAATATGCTCTTTCCAACCAATACATTTCTTCATGATCTAGGCCTTATTTAAGAATCTGAGTTAAAATTTTATTTAAACCATTAGCAAAACTTTGTCTGTCGTTTGCTCCATAGGGTGCTGGTCCGCCGGTGTTCATCCCTTCATCCCGAAGATTACTCATAAAATCACGCATACTAAGACGTTCGCTTATGTTTTCTTCAGTATAGATTTCACCTCTGGGATTAATGGCCGTGGCTTCTTTTTCGACAACCTTTGCAGCGAGAGGGATATCTGCAGTGATGACTAAGTCACCCTTATTTACATGGTCCACAATATATTGATCAGCTACATCGGCTCCATGATCGACCTGTATAAACCTTATTAGCGGTGAGTGAGGAATTGACATGTATGAGTTAGCAACAAGACATACGTTGATGTTTAGTCTTGCGGCAGATTTATAGACTAAATCTTTGGCGTCTCTTGGGCAGGCGTCAGCATCTATCCATAATTTAAAGTTATCCATAGAAAATATCTTAGCATGTTTTACAAGTATTCATAGAAAAAGTAGGTAAAGCCAATGGCATGAGACCAATTTACTTTTTGCTCAAAAAGAGGAGAGTCTTTGTTAGCACTTTGACCAGCATCATTGAGGACACTTCCTACAAAAATAGATAAATCACCTCTTGTATGTAGTAACGCGAGGGAGATATTAGAAACGACATAGCCCGAATTAGAACTATATTGCGATCTTGTTGGAGTCACGAACTGAGAGCCGACGTCATAGAGGTATGATGTATATTTTTTTGAGCCCCAATAAGCTGAAACTCCTCCTATTAATGAAAAATTATCACTAAGATCGTAGAACCCATACAGAAGAGGATTAAAAACAATGCCTCTAGCTTTTGTGAATTTTAGGTCACTTGAAACGGCCAAGCGAACAGGTATATTAATTGATAGTCTAAACCCTTTTGCGTTTCTTTTATTAAAGAAATGATAAATAAACCCAGGTCCAACTTCTCCTATGGTGTCTAGTTTCGGCATCCCTTCTCTAATTTTACTATCTTTTGTACTAACGGGTAGTGAGCCGCCAACACTTAGATTAATTTCCATTTTATCGGAGTAAAAAAATCTTGTTCTTGCTCCACCATCTTCATCGATACGATACATATCACCTCGATAAATAACAGTGGGAAAGGGAACAAAGAGTGTGTTTGTCTGCGAAGACCCAGGGTAGTGAGGAATTGAGGCGTATACCGCTCCAAAGCCGGCTTCAAAAATACTCTTATTTCTTTTAAAGCTTGTTTGAGCTTCTAATATGAGTGGTATGAGTAGCGTAATGAGAATAATTAACTTCATAAAATCAATGACTTAGCATATGTACAAATAATAGTGTTTCGCGATTTCCCCTTGTAACCCATCTTTAAAATAATACCAACATATTAATAGAAATATGGAGGCAATGATGAAGTCATTTTTTGTGGTTATGTTACTAGTATCTTCAATTGGCGCTATGGCCGATACATTTATGTGTGAAATGAAGGTTGGGCAGTTTTTGAGAAAAACTGAGTATGCTGAGCACCGTGGACGAAATGTAACAGTTACGATGAATGATTATAATTGTGAAGGTTATATCGATAATGACATTATCGTAACAACGACTCTGCGTTCAGATATTACTGGTGAATCTAAAAACGAGAGTAAGTACGGTTCCTCTACCACTGTTATGTACACACTCGATCAGTGGGGTGATGGACAGGAAAGACTTGAGTGTACTTGCTCACTTAATTAGAAAGACTTTCCACTCATCTAAATTTTTAGGCATAGACCCGGATAAAGCTTTCTTTATTCGGGCTCTTTTCGTTTTTAAGTTTCGTTGAATGAGTTCAATTTCTCCGGGAGTTAAATAATTTTTTTGTTTGACCTCTAGATCACTTTTTGAAAGTAGCCTGTATTGCCATCTCTTGTAGGCGATAAGGCCATCGCCATAGCCTTTGAGAACTGTCTTTAAATCTGTTTGTCTCTCATAGCGATAACGATGTTTTTTAAATAAAACTTTAATGCCGATTGGAATAATCCCTGTAATAAAGCTTCTCTTGGCATAATCTATTGTGTGCTCTAGCTCATGAGCAAGAACGCCATAAAGAGCGTTTCTTGGTATATCCAATGCAAAGATTTTAGGGTTAATACCTACTTTATACTTATGTTTGCCAAGAACTCTTCCAAGTTTAAAGTTACTAATCATGAAGAATTCATCGGAATCAATACTAAATATATCTATAGATACTCTCTCTTTGAGCAGGGGAGTATGAGTTTTTTGAATGATATCTTCAATAATATTTCTTACTAAGCTTTGTTGTTTTTTAGTAAGAACTCTTTTAGAAATATTTCTCTTTGTATTCGTTTTATAGCGCTTCAACTGTTTCTCAATTGCTAAGAAAAGAGCTATTTTATGTGAGCAGCCTTTGTATTGTTTACGATAGGCTTGTGTGCCCATCATGTTGAGAATTGATTCATTAATTTCTAGTTTAGAATTTATATAACGACTTTCAACAGACTCTTCACATCCAGCTCTTTCGGGGAGCTTTTGTTTTTTTAATGAACTGACAATAACTCTTTCTGGAAGTTCGGCCTTATCATCACTTCTTAAGGCATATTCTATTTCGTCGAGAGCAGTTTGTATGACTTCATTTGGTTCTTCAAACTGTAAGATATTAGCGTTTGTATTGAAGGAGTAAACTAACAAGAAAATGATGAGGTATTTTATATTTTGCATTCTGCTATATTAAGCAAAGTACAGACCATAAAAATGTCGTGATTTTGATTACTTAGCAGCTTCTAATCGTCTAGTTTCTTGACGGCCGTTAGGTCGCCAGTTTTACAGAGTCAAAGCCCTTACCATTTGGCTTAAATACTCCTCGCTCAGTTACTACTAAATCAACCACACCCACACCTGTGAGTGGTAAAGAGCAGGTCGATACTAGCTTTTCGTTACCTTCTTTGTCAGCATGAGACATCATGATGATAACCGTCTTGGCGCCATTGACGAGGACCATAGCTCCACCCATTCCAGTTACTTTCTTACCCGGAACCATCCAGTTTGCCAGGTTGCCTTTAGAGTCAACTTCCATTCCTCCAAGAACGCAAAAATCAATATGACCGCCTCTGATCATACCAAAGCTCATTGCACTATCGAAAAAAGATGCACCGTTTTTAGTGCTGATTGTTTCTTTTCCAGCATTGATAAGAGTTGGCGACACTTCATTTTTTAAAGGTCTTCCTTTGACTCCTAATACTCCATTTTCTGAATGAATCATAATATCCATTTCTGGTGTGATTCTTGAGGCTACGATTGTAGGCATTCCTATTCCGAGGTTTACACTTGAGCCAGGTTTAAAAAGCTTTACAACCTCATCGGCCATTTGTTCTTTTGACCAGCTCATGAATCCTCTCCATCAATTTTTAAAAATTCGATATCATTTTTATAGTTCTTACCTTGAAATATATACTGAACAAATAGTCCGGGTAAATGGACGTCTTCGGCGGCAATGTCACCTAACTCGACGAGCTCTTCGACTTCGACTACTGTGGTTTTTGCTGCCATGGCCATTAGAGGAGAAAAGTTTCGAGCAGTCTCTTTAAACCATAGGTTTCCGTACTTATCACCCTTTTGTGCTTTGATAATGGCGTAGTCAGCATGTAGTGGAAGCTCTAAAATACAAGGTTGATCAAACTGTTTAACTTCTTTACCTTCGGCAATAAGAGTTCCGTAACCTGTTGGAG